>JALLOM010000178.1 GCA_027717865.1 Acidobacteria bacterium AH-259-O06
GACAATGGGGCTTTTTAGGATGGGAGAATGCTTATGACACATATTAGTGTTGAAGTGAACGGAAAGACGTACGAAAAAGATGTCGATCCACGCCTTTTACTTGTCCATTTCCTTCGTGAGGAACTGGAACTTACGGGGACAAACATCGGGTGCGAAACAAGTTTGTGTGGCGCCTGTACGATCCACATGGACGGAAAGACCGTCAAGTCGTGCACCCAACTTGCTGTGCAGGCCGATGGCTCTTCAATTACCACCATTGAAGGTCTGAGCACAGACGGAAAGCTTCATCCTTTGCAGGAGGCCTTTTGGGAAAAGCACGGGCTTCAATGCGGCTACTGTACGCCGGGAATGATCATGGCCGCCTGTGGTTTGCTTGAGGACAATCCTGATCCAAGCGAACAGCAGATCCGGCATGGTCTAAAAGGCAATCTTTGCCGCTGCACGGGCTACCACAACATTGTCAAAGCTGTCCAATACGCTGCCGAGCTGATGCGGGCCGGAAACCCCGAGGGAGGTAAATGAGATGGCAAGAGTATTCGGTTCATCGATCAAACGTCGGGAAGATCCTTCCCTCATCACCGGCGCGGGTCAGTATACTGACGATCTGAAACTCCCCAACATGGCCTATGCAGCTATTGTTCGGAGCCCTCATGCTCATGCGCGCATTCGCAGCATCGACACAAGTAAAGCCACAGCCTTGGACGGGGTTATTGCTGTCTTTACCGGAGAAGACATTAAAAAGAGCGGGACGCCCGGAGTAGTTCCCGTTGGCTGGCTTCTGCCTGATATGAAGATACCACCACACCCGGTTCTGGCTTCAGAGACCGCGCGCTATGTCGGAGATGCCGTAGCCGTCGTGCTCGCCGAAGATCGCTACAGGGCACAGGACGCTGTCGACCTGGTCGAGGTGGATTATGACCCCCTTCCGGTAGTGACCAACCCAGCCAAGACAGTTGAAGAGGGCGCCCCTCAGCTCCATGCGGAAGCGGCCAATAACATCGCCTTTGACTGGGAGCTTGGAGACAAAACCAAAACCGACGAGGCCTTTCCCAAAGCCGCCCACGTCCTCAAGGTCAATATACGCAATAACCGGTTGATTCCCCAGGCCATCGAACCCAGGGCGGCACTGGCGAGTTATGACGACTCCAAGGGTCAGCTGACGGTTTGGATGACCTCCCAGAATCCGCACATCCATCGCCTGCTGATGTCCCTGGCTTCGTTGGGCTTACCTGAGCACAAGATCCGGGTCATCGCTCCTGAGGTGGGGGGTGGATTTGGCAGCAAGATCCATCACTATCCGGACGAAGTCATTGCCTGCTGGTGCTCGATGCAGCTGCATCGTCCCGTGAAGTGGACAGCCACGCGTTCAGAAGCTAACCTGACAGACGCTCATGGTCGGGACCATGTCACCGAAGCCGAGATGGCTCTAGACGAAAATGCCCGGATTGTGGGCGTGCGCGTGAAAACCTATGCCAATATGGGTGCCTACCTGTCCACCTTCGGTCCGCTCGTCCCAACCTATCTACACGGCACATTACTTTCAGGCGAATACGACATACCGGCGATTTACTGCAATGTCATTGGGACCTTCACCAATACCACACCGGTCGATGCCTGTCGCGGAGCCGGGCGACCCGAAGCGACCTTTATAATCGAGCGGCTAATGGACTTGGCAGCCGAGGAGCTTGGTCTGGATCCAGTCGAGATCCGGCGGCGAAACTTCATCTCTCCAGATGCCTTCCCCTATCAAACTCAGGTGGCTCTTCAGTATGACAGTGGCAATTACGGACCGGCTCTGGACAGGGCCCTGGAGATGGTTGACTACAAAAACTTGCGCGCCGAGCAGGAGCGCCGGCGCGGCGAGGGCGGCAAGCTTCTGGGTGTCGGCCTGTCCACCTATATCGAGGCCTGCGGCCTGGCTCCCTCGGCCGTCGTTGGATCCCTCGGGGCCCAGGCGGGCCAATGGGAGAGTGGCGAGGTTCGGGTCCATCCAACCGGTACGGTGACGGTCTACACCGGCTCATCAGCTCACGGCCAGGGACATCACACGACCTTTGCACAAATTGTCGCGGATCGACTGGGCATCGACCCTGACAATGTGGAAGTCATCCACGGAGATACCGACAAGGTGCCGTTCGGCTGGGGTACCTATGGAAGTCGCAGTGCGGCGGTGGGTGGCAGCGCTATTGCAGTAAGCACAGACAAAGTGATCGAGAAAGGCCGCCAGATCGCCGCCCATCTTCTGGAGGCTTCCGAAGAGGATGTGGTTTTCGAAGAGGGTAAATTTTTTGTTCGAGGCGCTCCGGACAAATCTCAAACCTTGAACGACATCGCCTTACAGGCTCACCTTGCACATAATCTACCCCCGGGTGTGGAACCCGGTCTCAGCGCAACCTCTTTTTACGATCCGGCCAATTTCACTTTTCCCTTCGGAACGCACATTGCCGTCTTAGAAGTCGATCCCGAGACCGGAGAGGTCAAGCTCCTCCGATATGTGGCCGTAGACGATGTTGGTAACGTGATCAATCCCATGATTGTGGATGGACAGATCCATGGAGGTATCGCTCACGGTATTGCCCAGGCTCTGTGGGAGGAAGCCATCTACGACGGCAACGGGCAGCTCCTCACAGGAGAACTCCTTGATTATGCTGTTCCAAAACCTCACATGCTGGTTTCCTTTGAGTTGGATCGAACGGTGACCCCCTGCCCACACAATCCCCTGGGAGTGAAAGGGGTTGGAGAAACTGGAACCATTGCCTCACCCGCAGCAGTAGTCAACGCCGTCGTGGATGCTCTAAAGTCCTACGGAATTAAGCATTTAGACATGCCCCTGACACCTGAAAAAATCTGGCGGGCAATTCATCAGAGCGGGAGGTCGTGATATGTATCCGGCAAAATTTGAATACTATCGAGCAAACACCCTTCAGGAAACAATCCACCTGCTTCAACAGCACAGTGGCGCCAAGCTGCTCGCCGGCGGCCATAGTCTTATTCCCATTATGAAGCTGCGCCTGGCCCAGCCTCCGGTTTTGATTGATATCGGACGGATTTCCGAGCTCAGCGGAGTGATGAAAACCGATGGCCGTCTTCGGATCGGTTCCCTCACCACCCACGCCATGCTCGCTGCCTCGGAGGCGGTTAAAAAGCATTGTCCAATTCTGGCCGAAGCAGCCGCTCAAATTGCAGATCCTGCGGTCCGTAACAAAGGGACGATTGGGGGAAACCTTGCTCATGCCGATCCGGGCTCGGATCTTCCGGCAGTCACCCTGGCTCTAGATGGCGTGATCCACATCACGGGACCCGAAGGGGACCGGCAAGTCAACGCATCCGATTTCTTCCTGGATCTATTAACGACCGATCTGAAGCCGGAAGAAGTTCTCACGGCTGTGGAGCTGCCGGCACTGGAAGAACGGACCGGATCGTGTTATCTCAAGTTTGAGCATCCTGCCTCAGGCTACGCTGTCTGTGGCGCAGCAGCCGTTGTCGCACTGGGAGGCGATGGGTCTTGCGAACGTGCCGGCCTCTGCTTCAATGGAGTCACCGCCACACCCTATAGAGCTAGCGCTGTGACTGAGGCGCTGGCTGGTCGGAACCTGGAGGACGCAACCATCGATCAAGCGGTCACTGAACACCTGAGCATTGACGACCCCATGGGGGATACATACGCCTCGGGACCCTACCGCGTGGAACTTGCCAAGGTGTACAGCAAAAGGGCGTTGAAGAAGGCGCGTGACCGGGCTCGGAGCTGAAAAAGAGAACCAGTGAACCAGGAAATCAAATCCATCGATCAGGTGGAAGAAGGGTTGCGGCAGGAACATTACATCGCTGATCGCAGCCTGGCCACATCGATTTTCCTCTCTGTAAAGCTGAAAAAGCCCCTCTTTCTGGAAGGGGAGGCCGGAGTCGGCAAAACAGAGGTGGCTAAAGTCCTAGCCTCAATGCTGAAGCGTAAACTTATCCGTCTCCAGTGCTACGAAGGGCTGGATGTGAACACTGCCGTTTACGAATGGAACTACAGTCGGCAGATGCTTCAGATTCGTCTCCTGGAAGCGTCGGGTAATATCCACCAGGAATCTACCGTTCAAGACATTTTTGGCCCCGAGTTCCTGCTGAAACGACCTTTGCTTCAGGCCATCGACGGAACAGAAGACCCGGCACCGGTTTTACTGGTCGATGAACTGGATCGGGCCGACGAAGAGTTTGAGGCTTTCCTTTTGGAGGTACTTTCGGACTTTCAAATCAGCATTCCTGAAATCGGGACGATTAAGGCTGAGGAACCACCGATTGTGCTGATCACTTCCAACCGAACTCGAGAAATTCATGACGCCCTGAAGAGACGCTGTCTTTACTACTGGATTGACTATCCTTCTTTTGAGAAAGAACACCAGATTATTCTGGCCAAGGTGCCCGAGGCGCCACAGCATTTGGCCGGTGAGGTGGTGGCCTTTGTCCAGGAACTCCGGCGAGAAGACCTTTACAAGCGTCCAGGCGTGGCTGAGACGTTGGACTGGGTATCCGCTTTGGTGGCATTGGATCAGAAAACACTCACTGAGGAGATGATTGAAGACACCTTGGGAGCCCTGCTCAAATATCAGGATGACCTTGAGCATACCAAAGGTCCAGTGACACAACGCATCCTCTCTCAGAGAGCAGGGGTCAGACCTTGAGTTTTTAGTTTTTGGGCCCAAAAATGAAAAACTCAAGGTCTGACCCCTGCTCTTCGATGGAAGATCAGGGACATTTACTGCGCAATATGATTCTTTTCGCCAGGCTGCTGCGTGATCTGGGTATGAACGTCACTACAACTCGCATCATCGATCTGGTGGAGGCAGCCAAACACGTCAATATTGGGTACCGGAAAGATTTCAGGGATGCCGTCCAGACCATTCTGGTCAGTCGCCGAGAACACCTGGCCCTGTTTCATCGGGTATTTGACCTGTTTTGGCAGGCCGGCGAAAAGAGGGGATCCTCTCCAGAACTGGGACTGCTTCTTCGAAGGTCTCATCAGATTAAAGAGCAGCCGGCACTCCAAACCCATGCGGAGGACCATCAGCTTCAGCAGGTTTCTGCATTCGATCCGCGTGAAGCAGCAAAAATCCGCACTTATAGCGCTCAAGAGGTGCTCCGCCAGAAGGACTTTGCTGAATTGACCCCTGCAGAGAGAGAAGAGGTCAAACGTCTTATGCAAGACATGACATGGGAAGTAGAGCAGCACCGCACCCGGCGGACGATTCAGGGCTCCAGGGGTGCTTACCTGGACATGCGGCGCACGCTGCGGCATAACCTGCGTCAGGGTGGAGAACCTCTACTACTCAGGTGGCGGCGGCGCAAGCACAGACGCCGTCCCCTAGTGGTAATCTGTGACATCAGCGGTTCGATGGAACCTTATTCTCGTCTTCTCTTGCAGTTCATCTTTGTGATCAACAGCCGTTTACAAAAGATGGAAGCTTTTGTCTTCGGCACCCGTCTGATGCGGATTACCCGCCATCTCAAGGTGCGGGACGTGGACCAAGCTCTCAGCCAAGTCACTGGCGCCATTCAGGACTGGGCTGGAGGAACCCGTATTGGTGAAGCATTGAAGAACTTCAACTACGACTGGGCACGACGCGTTCTGTCTCAGGGAGCTATTGTTCTGATCATCAGCGACGGTTGGGATCGAGGCAATATTCAACTGCTCGAGAAGGAAATGGCTCGGCTGCAGCGCAGTTGCCGGCGGCTAATCTGGTTAAATCCCCTTCTGGGCTCACCACGCTATGAGCCGCTGACTCGAGGCATTCGGACAGCTCTGCCTTACATCGACGATTTTTTGCCCGTTCACAACTTGACGAGCTTGGAACAGTTGGGCAAGCTCCTTGAACGACTAGGAGAACACCGACCGTTGCGCCGGCAGATGCGGATGCGCTTTTCTGAGGTGGCGTAAAATCTGTAGCGGCCGCTCTGAGAGCGGCTGAGATAATCCGTTCTGAGAACGGACGCTACAATTTTGAGGCTGAAAATGCGTGAAATTTTGGACGATTTAGAGCATTGGCGAGCTGACAGCAAGAAAGTTGCCATGGCAACGGTGGTAAAGGTATACGGCTCCGCCCCCCGCCCTTTGGGTTCAAAATTGGCCCTCTCCTCGGCTGGCGAGATGGTTGGATCCGTCAGTGGCGGCTGCGTCGAAGGGGCGGTGATAGAAGAGGCCCGTGAAGTCATGCAAACAGGCCAGCCCAAGCTGGTGAAGTTTGGTATCACCGACGAGCAGGCGTGGGCCGTAGGATTGAGCTGTGGAGGGGAAATCGAAGTCTTTGTGGAGGTGCTCTCTGACCTTTACCAAGAACTTGAACGTTGCCTGAGAGATGAACAGTTGGTAGCCGTCTCAACGGTGATTGTGGGTCAGGGGCTGGCCAGCAAGATGCTGATCTGGCCGGACGGTCAGACCCAGGGAGATCTGCGCTCTTCCGACTTGAACCGACGGGTGTATGAACGTGCCGGGGAACTTCTGAAGCTGCAGAAATCCGAGAGGGTGACTTTTGATCTTGACGGACAGAAGAGCGAAGTTTTCATTGAGGTCTTCCCGCCGCCTCCCAAGCTGATCATTATCGGTGCGGTGCACGTGGCAATCCCCCTCATCACCTTCGCCAAGGTGCTGGGATTTCGCACGATTGTGGTCGATCCACGTTCGGCCTTCGCCACGCCGGAGCGTTTTTCCCAAGCTGACGAGCTAATGGTCAAATGGCCGCACGAAGCCCTCACGGACTCGTATTTCAACGAATCGACCTATTTCGTGGTCCTGAGTCATGATGAGAAACTGGACAATCCCGCCTTGAAACTAGCACTGGAAAGCCCCTGCCGCTACATTGGGGCGCTGGGTTCTCGAAAGACCCACGCGCGACGAGTGGCCTCGCTCAAAGAAATGGGAATCACCGACGAACAGTTGGCCTTGATCCATGCGCCCATTGGACTCGATCTAGGCGCAAGGCGTCCCGAAGAGATTGCACTTGCCATC
>JALLOM010000179.1 GCA_027717865.1 Acidobacteria bacterium AH-259-O06
CGAGGCGATCGACCAGGGAGTCACGGTCTTTAAGCGCCACCAGCCCTACCACGAGTCCGACCACATCCTGAGCCTCATTTACAACGTGTCGAGCGGAGGGACGCGTCTTCAGGACGTGGAGAGCCGGAGAAAGAATGTGAGTTATCTGGAAGCGGTGGGGGCAGAGAAGATTCCGGCCCCCAGTACGGCAGGCGATTTTCTGAGGCGATTTTCTGAGGCGGACGTGGTCGATTTGATGGAGGCCGTCCAGGAGCCCCGGCTGAAGGTATGGCGCCAGCAGGCGGAAAGTTTTTTTGAACGGGCGGACCTCGACATCGATGGGACGATTGCCCCGACCTGGGGCGAATGCAAGGAGGGGATCGATGTCAATTATAAGGGGGAGTGGGGCTACGGGCCGCTGATGGTCAGCCTGGCCAACACAGGAGAGGTGCTGTATGCGGTCAATCGCCCGGCCAGTCGGCCCTCCCACGAGGGGGCGCCGGAGTGGATCGATCGTGCCATCGCGCTGGTGCGCGGGGGCGGTTTTCGGAAAGTGCGGCTGCGGGGAGATACGGATTTTTCCCTGACCCGCCACTTTGACCGGTGGACGGACGACGGGGTGGAATTTAACTTCGGAATCGATGCCCATCCGAGTTTCGTGGCGCGGGCCGACGCACTGCCGGAGGAGGCCTGGAGCGAACTGGTGCGATCGTCGGGACAGCAGGCGGGCAAGAAGGGGCGGAAGCGGCGAGGGAAGGTGAAGCGCGAGATCGTGCGCCGGCGAGGTTTTAAGAATCTGAGGCTGGAGCGAGAGGAGGTGGCCGAGCTGGAGTATCGGCCCACTCAGGCGGAAAAGACGTATCGGATGATCGTCTTGCGCAAGAGCATCCTGGTGGAAAAAGGGCAGCAGCGGCTGCTGCCGGAAACTCGCTATCACTTTTATGTGACCAATGTGGCTGCAGAGGAGATGACAGCGTCCGAGGTGGTCAGGGAGAACAACCGGCGCTGCAATCAGGAAAACGTGATTGAGCAGCTCAAGAACGGAGTGGAAGCGCTGCGCATGCCTTCGGATACGCTGGTTTCGAATTGGGCATACCTGGTGATCGCGGCGCAGGCCTGGAATCTGAAGGCTTGGCTGGGGCTGGTGCTGCCGCACAAACAGCGAGCGCGGCAGATCCTGCGGATGGAATTTCGGCGGTTTCTGCAGGAGATCATCCAGTTGCCCTGCCAGATCCTGCGCAGCGGCCGGCGGCTGATCTACCGGCTCCTTCAAGTCAATTCTTGGACTCGGCTCCTATTGGAGGCAAGTGCGTGGCTGAAACAGCAGTGCCTTACCTGAAGACCTTTCAGGGAATACGTGAAGGGATGATGAGGGGGAGGTGCGTCGTAAATACCGATCAATGCGTACAAAATCGCCTATTTCCGCGCAAAATGGAGTTCCGGGAGGAAAACCGCATGCTTAGACGGGTCCCTCCGGACCAAGGGAGGCCACAAGTGAGCCCGTAGGCCGAAAAAACGCCTCCAAAAACCGAGGGGAGACCCTGTTTTTAGAATTGCGCTTATTTTGAGACTAGGTGCTCTCGCCCGTTCGTGCGTTCGTGCTTTCGTGCCTTCGTGCTTTCGTGCTGTGGTGCGGTTGTGCTGTCGCAGGCCACTCCATCTTGGTGTGTTAGTACTTTTTGTGCCTTCCTGCCTTCACGAATTGAAAAGGCACAATCAGACCACGCCACTAAACGACGACAGCACCGCAGCGCGAACGGACGACAGCACCGGGCGCTGGTTTGGCTGCTCTCGACCAGAAAGCTATAATGAAGTGCCTGCGAGCCGGTGTAGCTCAACGGTAGAGCGGCGCATTTGTAATGCGTAGCCGTCACCCTAACCAAAACTTACCAAATCGTTACAAACAAAGCATTTTACGCGGTTCTCAGGACAGGTCGGACCATCCCAAATTTACCAGAACTTACCATCTCAACCGGAAACAAAACGGAAACATCATTTCTCATTGCCTATCGGAGGATCAATTACGATCGAAAGGTTAGGTTGTCCAACCCATGATTGTAGAACTCGTCGGCATACCTCTTTTCCAAAGGTTCTTCCCTCTCGAATCTCTCCTCGATCGCCATGGATGGGAGCCTTTCCTCTCCGACCTGTCGTATCAAATCTCTCTCCACCAAGCGGTGAACCAGTTCTTCCCAAAAGGTGTCGTTTTCAAACTCTCCGACAAACTCCATGCCTGGACTGGTATCCTCAAATTTTCTGGTGGGGAAATATCGCTTCAGCTGGCTATCATAACTCACCAGGTCCTCGAACCCCATATCCTTGGCATACGAGAGTATCTTCTGCTCGATTTCTCTGTACTTTCTCGTTTCCGATCTCTCCTCTGTATGATGGGCATGGAGCACCCAGTCAGCAATTTCAAGGATTTCCAGCAAGGTTAGGTATTCCTTCTTCGTTATGTTTATCTTCATTGTTTCCTCTATGCCTAAGATGTTGGATCGGACTACCACAATTTTCAGAGTTTTTCCATTTTGGCAGATTCTGGAAGGATTTTCACACACGGATTCTCACACAGACCTGAGGGCAACTGTTCCAGTGATCGCAGGAGTTAAGGGCGTAGTGGAATAATGAGTCTCTCAAAGCGGACCTCGGCGACCTGTACAAGGGTCAAGCATTATGGAATTTGAATCCAGCTATGGGGGTCTATGGTCATTTCCCTCTTCCAATAGAGCTCAGCCGTAAACCTTTTGATTATCGGGTCGAGGTTTTCTGGAGCATAGTTGATGTTCTTGATCGAGAACACCAGATGCTGCCCTTCAGTTATGTATGGAACAAACCTGAGGGAGACTGGTGGTTTGATCCTCGGGTGCTCGACAGAAACTAACCCCCCTTTATTTTCAACAACAGAAGAGAAGTGGTGCGAAAGGGGGGTTTGAACCCCTCCCCGACAGGGTTTCAGGGCAGGTCGGACTATTAGAACTTACCATCTCAACCGGAAACAAAACGGAAACATCCTTTGGCTCAAGTGTGACCAAAAAACTGACACAAAAACTGACACACTCAATTTGGGTCTTTACTAGGCTACAAGCTCTCTCTCCAAGGGACCTTATTCTGTTCAAGAAAGTTCATCTGTTTTATTGACTCAATTTCTGCTCCAAAGTTTGCCAGGTAATCTCTACTCATTTCTTCCAGAATTTGTTTTCGGGAATCATAGTCCGAGATGTCATTGTCACCATAAAGCGATACCTCTCTTTGCACGGTAAAGGCATCTTGCTCACAAGCCTCAGAAGTTTGCGGTGACCCTCTAGCCAAGAAACGAGTCTTCTTGCCTTTCACAGCTCGAAGCCCAAGTATCAACCTGAAGTGTGACCGGCCAATAGAAATCCCCAGAAAATGGCCAACAAAATTCCCCACCCTGGAGAACTAATCTGGTCCTCCGAAAGGAGGATCAAGTTTGAAAGGATGGGATGTAGTGATCGAGATCAAGAGACTGATGGAAGAAGGTAAAAAAATATCGGAGCTTGCTCGTCGCTTGGGGGTTGATCGCAAGACGGTGCGCAAGTACCGGGACATACCGGTTGACAAGATTGCAGCTCATCGCAGCGAATCGAAGCGGCGGAGTCGAAAAGTCGACAAGTACCAGGAGTGGATCGAAGAGCGGATCCAGGCTATGGCTGAAGACGGAGTCATCAACGCCCAGGCCATCTATGAAGAGCTGAGGTCGTTGGGCTATGAAGGCTCGGCCCGGACGGTGCGGCGCTTTGTCAGTCGGCTGCGAGACAAGCAAAAGAGGAAGCGCATTTACGAACCTTTCGAGACGCCGCCGGGGCGACAAGCAATGGTCGATCTGGCTGAGAAGCGCCGGCTGCGGATGGGGGGTGGAAAGCGCACGGTTTACCTGGCGGCGATGATCCTCTCTTACAGCCGCAAGAAGTACGTGCAGTGGTACGACCGGCCCATCGATACTCAGATGTTTATCGAGTTCCACCAGCGAGCCTTCCAGAACTTTGAGGGGATTCCCCAAGAGATTGTTTACGATCAAACCAAGTTGGCGGTCCTCTCGGAACAGTACGGTGAGGTGGAGTTCAACGAGGAGTTTTTCGGTTTTGCCCGCTGGTGTGGCTTCCAACCTTATATTTGCCGCAAGTTTGATCCCGAAACGAAAGGGAAGATAGAGTCGGCCATTCGTTACGTCAAGAGAAGCTTTCTGCCAGGACGAAGCTTCGACGGTCTAAGCGATCTGGAAAACCAGTGGCAAAGGTGGTTGAAGGAGGTCGGGGATGCCAAGCCTCACGAGACGACAGGCCGACCCCCTGGCCAAGCCTGGGAAGAGGAAAAGTCCCAACTTCAGCCCCTGGCCAAAACGCCCTTTCGAGCTCAAGGGGCGTTTCGCATTCAGCAGGTTTACGAAGACGGTTTCGTCAAGGTGCTGGGCAACCGCTACAGCGTACCCGCTTCCCATCAGGGAGCCAAAGTCAAGGTCCGAGTGACGGAAGAGAAAGTGGAAATCCGAACTCTGGAAGGGGAACCGCTCTACACTCATTGGCGGAGTTTGGAGAAGGGCAAACGCTTCAAAATCAGCGCCCACTATCAAAAACAATACAGTGTTCCGACCGAGGCACTCACGGCTCAGCTCTGGTCCCTGTACGGAAGTCCGGAGCTGGTCGAGCATCTGAAAAAGAACTTTCCCCGCCACTACCGGGAGCAAAGCCGGCAGATTATTGCTCTGGCGAAAAAGTTCGATCTGCAGATTCTCAAGCAGGCAATCCGGCGCGTGGTGGAACATGGCTGCGTCAGTTACGGGAATCTGAAGGCGACGGCGCGTTACCTGGAGTCGCAAAAAACCCTTTCACGGGCCTTGCGGACCACCGTGAACCTGGAAGCGGAGCTGCCGGCCGATCTGGGATTGGAGACTCGCCAAAGTGACTATTACGATCGATTACTGGAGGTGGAATCATGAGTCAATCCACCGCCTATGAAAATCTGATTGAGGATCTGCGGCAGTTGAAACTCTCCACCATCCGGCACCATCTGGATGCGCATCTTCGCCTGGCACAATCGAAATCGCTCACCTATCTGGAGTTTCTCAAAGGTCTGACCTCGGAGGAGCTGAAAGGTCGCGAGGAATCCAACTATCGGCGGCGTTTGAAAAGCGCTCGCTTTCCCGTCGTCAAGACTCTCGACGAGTTCGATTTTGCCTTTCAGCCCAGTGTGCCTGGTGACAAGATCCTCCAGCTGAAGGATTGCCGTTGGGTGGCCAACGCGGTTAATTTATTGTTTGCAGGTCAATCCGGGACCGGCAAAAGTCATCTGGCCATTGCTTTGGGACTGGAGGCGATCCGATGTGGTTACAAGGTCTACTTCACCACGGTGGCCGATCTCACGGACCAGGTGAACGTGGCCACCGCCACCGGACAGATCCTGAGTTTGCAGAAGAAGTTGGTCAAATGCGACGTCCTCGTTTTGGACGAGCTCGGCTACTTGAAAATCAATCAGACGCAAGGCAACTTCCTGTTTCGCCTGATCAGCCGGGCTTACGAAACGTTCTCGTTGATTATCACCACGAACAAGGACTTCAGCGGTTGGGCGGAAATCTTCGAAGATCAGGTGCAGGTCTCGGCCATGCTGGATCGGATCCTGCACCATTCTTTCATTTTCAACATTCGGGGAGATAGCTTTCGAGTCAAACGCCGAAAGAAAGATCCTACTGGGGAAAAATGATGGCCACTGTCAAAACCGGTCCCGGAATGATTTCGCTAACGTAAAAGTGACCCATTTTGGGGGAGTGATCACTCAAAAGTGACCCACCCCAATCGTTCCTCTGGTAGTCTGTGTGGGCTTTTTCAAACCAGACAGACGAAGCAGAGGAGGAAAGGTGATTGGGATGAATCAGTACGAGCTTATCAGAACGGCGAAGCGAGTGTACGGGAAAAATATTCGACAGTCCCCGGGGGCTCAAGAAAAGAAGGAGGAGCACCTGAAAGGCGAAAAAGCAGGGGAGGGGGACATAAGGGTTCCCCGGCGATCGCGCCTCTACGGGCGTTTAAAAGAGAATTTGGAAGGGCAGCGGGCCCCAAAGAGGGGCCGAGCCGCCAATTTTGTTTTATAAACCGCGGGAAGGCACGGGCCAAGGGCGACAGGGCTCAGAAAATGGAGGCCGCGGTGCTCACGAGCGCAGAAGAGGTGATTTTGACACCCTGTTGCGGGAGACCACAGCCATGAGAGGACAAGGACTGGAACTGAAGGAACCGAGCGGCTGGTTTGCCGCAGGGGAAGCGTTTGGGAGGGCTCTGAGGGTACTTTCCGATGGAGCCTTCAAGCTGTTTGCCTATCTGTGTCTGGAGGCGGATCGGCAGACGGGCCGTTTCCAATCGACCCAGGGTGAACTGGCCCAAGCTTTGGGAAAATCGCGGCGGGCGCTAGGGACCTACTTGCAAGAGCTGGAAGCCAAAGGGATCTGTGAGGTCCGGAACGGGAAAAACCAGTATGCGCGAACCACCGTTCAGATCGGGGAGAGTTATTGGCCTTACCGCCAGCCTCAGGTGAAGACCCCGCTCCTGGAGTCGCCTGAATCGCAAACCTACGTGGAGTCGGTTCGCCGGCTTTTTCTGGACCTGGGCTGTAGTGCCGGTCGTTTTACCACTTCCGACGTCCGACAGGCGCAGAGACTCAAGGAAAGGGGGATTCCCCTCACGGTGGTCCAGGACGCCATGCTGTTGGGGGCCTGCCGCAAATATCTGGCCTGCTTGCAGGGGCACTCGCCCCAACTCATTGGAAGCTTTGGCTACTTCGAGCCCCTGATTGAGGAAATCCAACGGCAGCCTTTTCCTCCGGGCTATCGAGACTATCTCGAGGCCCAGCTTCGAAAGCTCTCCGGGCTGTGGAAAAAATCGGCCCCATCCAGCCGCCAGAGGGGCAAAGCCACAAAGCCTGGTAGCGCAAAAAAGTAACAGGCAAAAGGATGAAAAGAAGAAACGAGATGATGCTGATAATCAACTTTGGGTGGGTCTAC
>JALLOM010000018.1 GCA_027717865.1 Acidobacteria bacterium AH-259-O06
GAGTGGTGGTTAGGGTCTGTTGGCTGCTCGCCGCAGCCTTCAGGCCCGCTTATCCACCGGGGTTAACGTTTGCCCTTCTGCTTTGGTGGTCTCCCCCCGAACTGCCGTCCATTCATCCGGCTGGCGCGCTTCTTCCGTTCACTGGTCTTTCCCTTGCTCAGTCTGCCCAAGTGAGCCGTGAACAGTGTCAGGGGAATGGTTTTGTTGCAGTGTGGACAGTAAATCATCACTCGGTGCTTCTTCAGGGAACTGTTGTTGATTGTCTCCCAGAGGTTCCGAAACTCATGATCCTACCTGGATTTCCGAGTCGTATTCTGTCATGAAACATGTATGAAGCGGAGCAAGGAGTCCAATCGCACCTGTCCTAACCCCGATTGCTCCTTGAGAGGACAGTCCGGCAAAGGCAACATCATTCGCCATTCCTTCTACATCACCACGCAGGGCAGACGACGACGCTACCGCTGTAAACAATGCGGTCGGACCTTCTCGTCCACTCACGGCACCCCTTATTATCGGCTGCACAAGGCCAGATCTCTGTTCGATGAAGTCGTCCACATGTGTGTCCACGGTCTTGCGATATCGACCATGGCCAGAATCAAGCGGATGGCCTGGGGCACCGTCGCCCGATGGCTTGAATCGGCGGCCACATATGCTGCCCGGTTCAAGGATCGAATGCTGAAAGGCTTCGTCATCCGTGAACTTCAGGCCGACGAGATCAGGACTTTTGTTGGAGCCAAGAAGCGGGTGATCTGGGTACTGACCGGCTTGGAAGTGTGGTCCAGACTCTGGATCTCCTTCGAGATCGGGCGCCGTAACTTCCGAAACATCAAGCGAGTGATGCTTGACACCCTGCGGCGAGGCCGTGTTGAACACCGCTTCTTGCTTACCACAGACGGTTTCGAAATGTATGAGTGGGCAGCCAAGAGGCTACTCTTGGGAGTCTGCATATACGGTCAAGTCATCAAGAAGCGCCGGGAGAATAGGGTGGTCCGAGTCGATCGTAGACTGCTTCTCGGAACACAAGCGGCACTGGAGGAAGCACTCTTTCACTCGGAGGATTCCAGCACCCTGAACACCAGTTTCATCGAGCGCCACAATTTAACCATCCGCCAGGGCTGTTCCTATCTTGGCCGTCGCACACCTTGTCACGCTCGACGCACTGAATTCTTGGAAGGCCAGGTGGCTCTGCTCATGGCCTATTACAACTTTCTGCGACCGCACACGGCTTTGAAGTTCGGCACGAGTGTGAGGACTCCAGCCATGCAAGCTGGCCTGGCCAAAAACAGGCTCTCATTCCGGGACGTCTTCACAAGTCGTGCGGTATTCCTTTTGTTTGTTTTGATCGCGATCCGATTGCAGGCCACCGCGGAATTGTCGTCAGAACTCAACAACAGTTGCCTGAAGAAGCACCGGAAGTTGAGCGTATCTTGAGGCGGGAAATTGTGCCGGCTTGGAAGCGCAGGAACATTACCGACATTCGCAGAGCGGATGTGCTCCGGTTGCTGGATGCCATTTCAGACCGAGGAGCGCCGGCGATGGCGAACAAGACTCTCTCGGTGGCCAAGCGGTTGTTCAACTGGTGCCTGGAAAGAGGGCTCATTGAGATTTCGCCGGTAGCGCCGGTCAAGGCCCCAAACAAAGAGCGCAGCCGCGATAGGGTGCTTACGGATGCGGAGCTGGCGGACATTTGGACCGCGACCGAAGGTCTCGGCTATCCCATGGGGCCGTTTTATCGCTTCCTTATCCTAACTGCTCAGCGAAGAGGCGAGGTAGCGGAACCGGAATGGCAGGACGTGAACCTAGAGAGGGCGCTTTGGACCCTGCCGCCGGAAAAGACCAAACCGGGCAGAGTTCACGACGTTCCTCTTTCAGGGGCGGCCTTGGAGCTGCTGGAGGGCCTACCCCGGTTCGAGAAAGGAAACTATGTGTTTACCACCACAGGCGGTGAGCGACCTATCTCAGGATTCTCGAAGGCAAAAGCCGCCTTCGATGCAAAAATACTCGAGCAACGGTGCAAAGATGCTCGAGAAACTAGGCAGCATCCGAACAAGGTAAAAGGAATGGCGGACTGGACCATTCACGATCTCAGACGGACTGCCGCAACGTGGATGGCTGGGGCGGGAGTGCCACCCCATGTTCTGAGTGCCCTTTTGAATCACAGCCCAGGCACAGCCCAAGGCGTCACGAGCATTTACAACCGATTTCGATACGTTGAAGAGCGCCGGGAGGCCCTGGAGAAATGGGCGGAGCACGTGCTAGCCCTCGTGGAGAAGCCAACAGAGAAGAGTCAGGTTGTTCCAATAAGATAGGCTCAACCGATAGAGAACGGCGCTAGGGTAGCTTCCGAAAACCGGCGACCCTGGCTGGCTGCGCCGTTTTCCTTCCAGGGACCGTTGAGGGAGCGGGTATGCCGATTAAACGCGTAAAAACCGGCACGGGAATCACGGAGAAGGAAACGACGCAAGTCAGCGCTCCATTCGGAGCGGCGGAGCGAGACTACATGCGCCGTTTTTGGCAGGGCATGAATTTCGAGAGTCGGTATGGCGAGCCTTCGGAATCCAGGGCGCGGGGAGTCTTGGAGAAGGCGGGACTGGCCCGGACTGGAGCCGACCTGAACGAACTGGCGATTCTCCCCATAGGAGCGGAACAACCGGATTCCCAGGAAGGGTACGCTGTCAGGTTACTGGAGAAGCTGGAGTGCGTCCGGACCCTGATCAGGATGGCGAATCTCGGCCGAGGGATAACACCGGATTTACCGGAAGGATACGCCATCCGACATGGAGAAGCGGCAGACGCGGCCCTCTTCGCCTTTGAGCTGGGCGCAATCTCCATGGAGGCCAGGATGAAGTCCGGCTGGGAGGGACCTGCGCTGAAGGGACTGAAATTTATCGAAGGCCCAAAGCAGCGCCGGCTAGATGCATTGGGTAAACTGATCTTAGCTACGCTGGCAAGACTTCACAAGGAATTGCGTCGAAAGCCTACGGCGCGGGAAGTTTGGAAGTCGCTCCCGATCGGTGATGTCATCCAAGAGCGCGACGATGACTATGACGAGCTTTGGTGGCGCTCAAACGGTCGCGAAAAGAAAACCGGCTTCAAGGCTTTTCAACATCGCCTGTCAACCATCCAAAAAAAATCCAAAAATTGAAAATCCCGGTTTTCGATTAGCCGGGATAGGCGGCGCTGTACGCTCGTCTCTATGATGAGACGAGAAATCATCTACCTTCGTTACGCCGATCTTGAACAGCGCGGTCTGGTAGCTAACCGCACCACATTGCGGCGCTGGATTTTGGCCGGCCGATTCCCCCCACCGGTCCACCTGGGAGAGAACACCATCGCCTGGCCCTCTGACGAGGTGGAAGAGTGGGAGCGTGAGCGGCGAGCCGAGCGGGCACCCGCGGAGGCGTCATGACCGCTGCCGCCATCGCCGAGCGGCTGCAGGCACGACCAGCCGGAGCCGGCCGCTGGGTGGCCAAATGCCCCTCCCACTCGGACAAAAGCCCCAGTTTGTCGATCCGCCAGACTCGCGACGGAAAGACCCTCCTTTTTTGTTTTGCCGGCTGCCCGACCGAGACCGTGTTGGCTTCGGTGGGACTGCAATGGTCGGACCTCTTCCCGAACTGTCCAGCGACGCCGCGAAGGCCCGTTGACCCCAAGGCAGTCCTTCGACAAAGTGCTGAACGTGGACTGCGGGCATGGGCCAAGCGTACGGGGCGGAAGATCTGCGACGAACTGCTGCGGAGGAACAAGTTAGTTACAGCAGGGGAAAACCGACTAAGAAGGGACTTGGGGAACGCGGGCGGGTGGGAACTGCTTTCTCTGGGGTACGTCGGGCTCACTGAACTCGAATATCTCGCCGACTTGCTGGATTCACACCGCCCAGCGGACTGGTTGCGGGCCTATCGGTTTTTGAGGGAAACACGATGACTGATTTACACGCCAGGGATATCTGGAATAACTACGACCCCAGGGAAGAAGAGATCCAGGAATTATCTAAGGAGGTGCAGCAGCAGGACGAGGAGCCGATCCAGGCTCCTGAATGGCCAGAACTGCCAGAGGCCGCACTTTATGGCTTGGCTGGGGATATCATTCGGGCGATCGAGCCGCACACTGAAGCTGATCCGTCGGCGTTGCTACTTCAATTCTTGACGATGTTCGGCAACGTCATCGGGAGAAGTGCTTATTTTCCAGTCGAAGCGGATCGACATCACCTAAACATCTATGTGGTGCTGGTCGGAAACACTTCGAAGGGGCGTAAGGGTACTTCTTATGGGCATAGCATCAGGCCTTTTAAAGTTGTGGACTCTGTCTGGAAAGCCAGTTCGGTGGTTCACGGTTTGAGTAGTGGGGAAGGGCTCATATGGCACGTCCGAGACCCGGTCGAAGAAAAGAAGCCCATTCAAAGCAAAGGCCGATTCACCGGTGATTACGAGACGGTCATTGTGGACCACGGAGTAGAGGATAAGAGACTGCTGGTCGTGGAATCCGAGTTTTCGAGGGTACTCAAGGTGATGCAGCGCGAGGCTAATACTCTCTCCGCAGTGATTCGCCAAGCCTGGGACTATGGCGACTTGCGCACCATGACGAAAAATAGCCCGGCCAGAGCGACTGGGGGGCATATCAGCATCATCGCCCATATCACCCGCGATGAGCTCGTGCGGCAGTTGGACCGTATCGAGGCAGGCAACGGCTTCGCCAATCGCTTTCTTTTCGGCTTGGTGCGGCGCTCGAAAGTACTGCCTGAAGGTGGGCGCATCCATGAAATTGATTTCACGCCGCTTCAGGAGCGGCTAACACAGGCCGTGGGGTTTGGCAAGAAGGCCAGCGACCTGCAGAGGGATGAGGAGGCACGGGCATTATGGGCTCGAGTTTATCCCGAATTATCTGCTGGGAGACCTGGACTGCTGGGAGCGGTAACGGCCCGGGCGGAAGCGCAGGTGGTGAGGTTGTCTTCTATCTACGCGCTGCTGGACGGATACGGCGTTAATGGCGTTAATGGCGTAGGCGTCAGTCATCTTAAGGCTGCACTGGCGCTGTGGGATTACTGCGAGCAATCGGCCAGGTTCATTTTCGGGGACTCGTTGGGAGAGCCAGCAGGGGATGAACTGCTGCGGGCGCTGAGAGAATCCCCAGAGGGCATGACTCGAAACGACATCCGCGAGTTCTTTCAGCGCAACAAAAGCAGTGCCGAGATAACGCGATTGTTGCGACTACTGGCCGAGTACGGATATGTCACCCGCAAGGTGGACCAGAAGAACAGGGGAAGGCCGCCTGAGAAATGGTTCGCTGTTACGCGGTAAACGCGGTAAACGCCATAAGTGGCAACTTACCGCGTTAATGGCGTTAATGGCGTAAAGGCGAAAGGGACAAAATACGGTGTCTCGATATCTGGAAATCGTCGAAGAGTGGGAGCGGGAGCAGGCTGAAACCCAACCCAAACCCGAGCCAGGGAAACAAAACCAGACCCTGGAACGCATCCGGGAGGAGGTCTCCAGGGAGGGCAAGGCCGTCGTGGTCACGGTAAAGGGCGGCCGCATCCGCATCGTGAAAGATGCGAAAACGATTGACCCTAAAAAGGTGGTCGCCGTTTGGCATTTTCGCCGCGTCCAAAGGTTCGGCCACGATTGGATAATTGGCCAGCGTGACGACGGGTCGGAAATCGCGTGGCCCGTGAAGAGAGTCCAGGAACAATGAGTCGACCTGGGAAAAGATTCAGCCGATGCAGGAGCAAGGAGAGGAACCCTCCACACATTGAAAGGGAGCGTTTGAAAGTTTAGGGAGTAGTTGATGGTTATGAAGAAGATGAACAAATCGGCAACGAAAGCCACCAAGAAGGTCAAGACAAAGCTCCCTGAAAAACAGGGAGTTATCAGGGAGAAAATCGGAAACAAGCGCCCCCCTAAACAGAGCAGGTGGAAGCCTGGCCTGTCCGGGAACCCCAAAGGGAGACCCAAGAAGAGTGAATGCCTGACATCGATCCTGAAGGAAGAAATTGCCAAGATTGACCCAGAGGATAGGAAGAAGCGCACATGGGTGGAGTTGGTTGCCATCGCCACGATCAAGCTGGCCATCAAGGGCAACGCAACGGCCCTGAAGGAAGTGTGGGAGCGCATGGATGGGAAGGTAAAGCAGGATTTAGGATTAGAGCCTACTGCGCCGATTCAAGTCCTCAATTATGAGGTGAGTAAACTAAGACAATTAAGCGACGATGAACTTGAACAAGCAGAAAGCATTAGTCGAAAACTGGCCTCCGCTTGCAGCGATTGAGCAAGAGAAAGACCGTCGAGCGAGAAACAAGATTCAGTCTTACTATCCAGACGCTGGTCCGCTACGCCGGGAACTCTACCCTAAGCACTTGAGTTTCTTTGCTGCCGGAAAGAAACACCGGGAGCGGGCCTTCATCGCGGCCAACAAGATCGGAAAAACGGAAGGTGTGGGGGGATATGAGATAACGTGCCACATGACGGGACGCTACCCGTCTTGGTGGCCTGGCCGCAAATTCGATCACCCGGTCAACGTCTGGGCCTGCGGGGACACATCCAAGTCCGTGCGTGAGATCTTGCAGGACAAGATGCTGGGACCAATGGGCAATTTTGGTATAGGTATGATACCGGCTGATTCCATCGTCCACACGGTGGCCAAGGCTGGCGTCGCTGATGCGGTTGAGCTGGTCTACATTCGCCATGCCACTGGAAAGAACTCTGTGCTCACCTTCAAGAGCTATGACCAGCGTCGCGAAGCGTTCCAGGGCACAGACATGGATATTATCTGGCTGGATGAGGAGCCTCCCATGAGCATCTACGCCGAGTGTCTCTTAAGGACCATGGTGAGTAATGGGCTGATACTCCTGACCTTCACGCCCTTGCTGGGTCTGACTGAGCTGGTATTATCCTTCTTGCCAGGGGGAAGGCTACCGAAGGAGGGTGAGGAAGGGTGAAAACCGGGCACAGTCTAGGCACAGCGATGCCTGAAACCCCTGTCAATGGGGGCTCTGCTGAGGGCACGTCGGACCACCAAACCAACGTTCTACCCCGTGCCCGCCTCCTGGATTACAAGGCCGCAGGAGCCTATATGTCTCTGTCCTACTGGAGTTTGCGGGAGCTGGTTCTCAATGGCGAGATCCCACATCTGAAGTTTGGGAAGAAGGTTCTCATCGACCGGCGGGACCTCGACGACTGGATTGAGAGCCGGAAAGAACAAGGAGTGTTCTGACCATGGCACCGGAAGGATTTGCTAACTGAGGTCCAGGAATGAGTCAGAGTCAGGCCATAACCAAGGTTATAACGCCCGCTGAGAAGAAAAGGCTTCGGATTCGTAGTCGACAGGCTTCCAAGACAGCGCAGACCATCCTAGCGCTTTATCGTGAATTCGGTTCCTGGGGAAAGGTAGCTAAACAATTGGGCATTACTCCGGCTTTGGCGTGGAAGGTGGCGCACGGATTGACACAAAGCCCAAAGGCAAGAAAGGCGGTCAGGGAATACACCAGATTGAGTCGAAGTTCAGATCCGAAATTACTGCGTTTTATTCGCCAGGCTGTGGTGCCTTGGTTGAGGAGGAGGGAGCAGGAGAAGTGAGCAGCTTAAAGAGAAGCGGTTGCTGGGCGCGACCCCCTCCTGTCTCTCAAGACTGTCGGAGTCTCCTTCCCAAATGAGCAAAAGGGTAATATTATATTAGGTAAGGCACTGATCTGATTGATGTTCACAAATTTTGTTTGAGCCACTATAATTCACTAGCTAGCGGTTTGGCTTCCCAAGGAGACAAGCCTGTTTGAGCTACTACTAGACCGATGACAGCAGTGTTTCAGATTACCCAAGCAGATTTCGCTGCGGCCAAGGTGGCTTTCAGTGCGGGTGATTACCAACAATTCCATCTACTGGCCAATCGTCTTATGGCGAATACAGTCTACGGTAGAGAGTCAGACAGGAAGTATGCCATTGTTGGGTTTTTTCTGAAGGAGATCTTCACAAGACTGTCCCGTCACGAGAAAGAATCTCCTACTGCTGAAAAAATACGTTTTGAGGCTGAAAAACTTATCAAAGAACTTGAACGTGCGTTCACGGAAGAACTGGATATACCGTCACTCTGGAAGAATTATCATCAATTTGTAGATTCCACGCGTAAGGTTGAACAGTGGCATTCAGAGCAACAGTCATACAAGGATGATCCTCAATTCACTGCGAACGCTATTGCTTATCTGGTTCAGACCGCGTTGGCAAAAGAAACTGTGAACGATGAACGTACCAGTGTGTTCCAAGCAATAAGGAATGAGACAGATCGGATAATACGGACCCATGGGATTGAGTTATTGGATCTGATAACTGTATGCCATCTGACTGCACTTCACAGATTATTTGAGTATGTTGCCTTCGCTTGCTCGTCATCAACTAGAGGTGTTGACGTTAGTCGAATAGATGATTGGGTCGGCCACTATATTGATAACGTAAAGCAATTTCAGAAGACCGCAAGCGCGGATGAGGAAAACGTCTATGTGCGTGGCTCTGATATTCTGTGTGCGTTAATCTATGAATGGAGAGTCTGCTTCATCAAGTACTTTGAGATCGTTCGCTCGGCAAGAGTTGAGGAGCGCAAAATCGAACTTCCCGAAAATACAAAAAAACAAATAGGAGAAACTCTCTATCAGGCACTCGAAAAAGACCTCCAGAGCACTGGGAAAAAGCCAAACGGCTGAATTTAGATCTTTGGTATAGGAAGAAGTGCTTAATACGACAATCGAAAAGAGCAGTCCCCAGTTTCTTGCCAAGTTGGTGGCTGACTATGCGGAAGAGGTCCTGCCTCATATTATTTCGCAATTGCAGATCTCTGATCCAATGTCGAAAACTGCCCACTCTCTGCTGTACAGCAGGCTGGCAGGACGGCCCGGATTCAGGCCTATCAGGGGGGCGGCTCGAACTCGAGCACGAGAAAGACTTCGCATTGAGAACTCCCGAAGAGTTTTTCGCGCGGCCCAAGCAGCAATCGCTCAGCGTCTCGGCGATACAAGCGATATTTACACCTTCGAACCCGAGAATTCCGGGACAAGCTTTGTACTCGGCCAGGACTGGCTACGGGATACCGGCGCATCAGGACAGACAGTTTTGTTCGCTGAGTTGTCTGAGTCAAAGAGCGAAGCGCAGATGATCCATTCCGTCGCACACGTTGGTCAGCTTGAACCAAAGTCTATGACTCCTAGTGGCTTAGCAAGTGAGACCCTCTCAGATACAGGGACGGCTGATCTTGACCTCAAGAATTTGAGGCCAGGGCTTCCCGAGCCCATGTCTGGAGCGAACATCTCAGGACACTGGGCAATTCTAAAGCAGGGAAGATTGATTGGCTTCTTAAAAGATGTTGTAAAGGAAATCTTGCCCGTTGAAGTAGAACCCATTGAAGTCCCAGATAAGCCAGTTTACCGCTCAGTGGATTACGCCGCCCTCTTGGAAGAATATAGATATATTGCCCCGGCTGTTCGTGGAAATGAGCCGATTCCTATACAAATTGGGAAGGAGGTAAGGCTGATTGATTCGTTGCTCGATGCTCTTGACATCGAACAACATTGGGCTGGAATAAATAAGCGACGTTTTCATCTCATTACTAAGAAACACACAAGAGGGCTCACTATTGAGGAAGAGTCTGAATTCGACAAACTGCAAGAGCTGGCAAGCCGCCGAGCCAAGATTCTAGCTCCACTACCCTTTTTCGAGCTGACAAGGTTAGAGGAATACACGAAAAAGGCACTCTCGAAGTCAGGTTCCCAGTAGTGATTCTAGGCAGGTGATCTTTGTCTATCCGACAAAAGCCCATAAGCGCCGTCACGGTCCGGACGGATACCGAGATTACCAATCTTATAAAGACTGGCTGAGAGATGAGTTCACTTTCCGATGCGTATATTGCCTTTTTCGGGAGCTGTGGTATCCCGATCGTCATCGAGCGTTTGGAGTGGATCACTTTGTTCCAAAGTCGGTTGATGAGACGCTCGCTCTAAACTACGACAATCTTCTCTATTCTTGTCCATGGTGTAACTCAAACAAGTCTGCTGAGATTGGCCCACTGCTCGATCCTTGTGTGGA
This sequence comes from Acidobacteria bacterium AH-259-O06, assembly GCA_027717865.1. Lineage (GTDB taxonomy): Bacteria > Acidobacteriota > UBA6911 > RPQK01 > JADFOI01 > JALLOL01. Next base: position 10,062 of record JALLOM010000018.1, read on the forward strand.
ACCTTATGGGGAACACTTAGAAGTAGGTGAAGACGGTTGTCTTAAGGCCAACAGCGCAGACGGTGAAATTCTGATAGACGTATTGCTTCTTAACGAGGCAGACAAGAAGGCGTTTCGCAAGAGGATGCTTTCCCAATTGGAGCTGCTGGAAAAGCTGGGTGACAAGGAGAAACTTAAGGAGTACTTCGGCTTTCCTCTCAATCTTCCAGATCTCCGCAGAAAGAGGCCACGGGAGAACCGCAGATCTGAAGGTGTGGCACGCTGCTACTACGTTTTGAGAGAGCGTGGCGAGTTGCCCGAGACATATTAAAGCACGCAGCCCTCTCCAACCTATTGCGGGACTTGTTTTACCTTGCAATCCGCCCTCCACGGCTGTACGATTGGACTTGGAAAGCTGAGAAAGGAATTCTGATGACTCTGGGAATTCCGTACAATAGGACTCGCCCTGGTACTTCTCTGCCTTTCTCGGCTTTCCACCTTGAAGGGATCATCCAGAGAGTGCCGGGGCTTTGTTTTTGGAGGTAACGATGGGAAGCGTCTATAAGCGCGGGACAACTTGGTGGGTCAAATACTATCGTGCCGGCAAGGCATTTCGGGAAAGCTCAGGCAGCCGGAAGGAGTCGGATGCCAAGCGGCTTTTGAGGCTGCGGGAAGGAGACATCGTACGGGGGGTCCCTGTGACTCCCCGGGTCGGCCGGGTGAAATTTGACGAGCTGGCCGAGGATGTGCTGACGGATTATCGCATCAACGGGAAGCGGTCGTTAATACATGCTGAAACTCGCTTCCGTCTCCACCTGCTACCGTTCTTTGGTGGACGACGTGCGGCGGCCATCACCCCAGCTGACGCCAATAGATTCACCCTGAAACGCCAGGAGAACGGTGCATCAAACGGGGAAATCAACCGTGAGTTAGCGATGCTGAAACGGGCATTCAACCTTGGCATTCAGACTGGAAAGATGATGACGAGACCCCACGTGGCGATGCTGAACGAGAACAACGTCAGGAGCGGCTTTTTTGAACGGGACCAGTTCGAAGCAGTGAAAAGGCACTTGCGCGAGTATTTAAAGCCGTTTGTCATGTTCGCTTATATAACCGGCTGGAGAAAAAGCGAAATTACGTCACTGGAGTGGCACCAGTTGGATTTCAGTGTTGGACGGGTTTACCTGGAGCCGGGAAACACCAAGAACGATGACGCGCGATGGTTTCCTTTCACGGAAGAACTCAGGCAATTGCTGGAACGTCAGAGGGAAGAGACGGACCGGCTGCAGCGAGAAAAGGGAACCGTGATCCAGTGGGTGTTTCACCGGGAAGGGAAGCGAATCGGGGACTTTCGCAAATCTTGGAAGACGGCCTGTCGGAAAGCGGGACTGCCTGGACGAATACCCCACGACTTCCGGAGAACCGCGGTCAGAAATCTTGTTAGGGCTGGAGTGCCTGAGCGTGTAGCTATGCAGATGACTGGACACAAAACCCGTAGTGTGTTTGAGCGGTACAACATCGTGAGCGAAGAGGATTTAGCAGAGGCGGCCAGGCGTCTTAGCAAGTTCTCGCGCACGGTCTAGTCAATGGTGAGGTCAGTTCGCATCGCCGCCTTCCCTCACGCCATCGGCAACGGGAGCAGCAAGCCCTGGTCGATCAAACCCCGGAAGTGACTCAACACGCTCGCGGCCAGCGCGCGGTCACGGACCAGGAGGCCGATCTCGATGTTTCGGTCGAGCGCTGCTTCGGTTAGATTCGCTGAGGTCACGAAGACCGCCTCGTCATCGACCACGACGGCCTTGGCATGGAGGACGCCTGCGGGGCCGTCCAGCTCAAGAGATCGGGGATCGTAGTAGACCCTTGGCCGGGAACTTCCCGGCCAATCCGTCTCCCAGAAACGGTCAGCGAATCTCCGCACCAACTCCTCCCCGGCGGTGGTGTCGCCTCTCCGGCGCTGGATGTTTAAGAGCAGGGTCACACGCAAGTCGGGCCTCGCGTCCATGCGACGCGCCAGCACGTCGAAGGCGCGCGGTCCGTCAAAGTAGGCGTAGCTGCTCGCCCAGATCGAGCGCTCGGCCGAGCCCAGCAACTCCTCGTAAACCCGGCGCGTGTCGCGGGCATGTAGGCCTGGTACCTCGGGCCCTGACCATACGAGATCCGGCCTTGGCATACGGGAAGAGACCTCTTCGACGGTTCGGATCCAAGCGGTAACGGCTGAGCCGGAGATGCCCATCCTCTCCAGCTCTTGCAACGCGGCCATAACATCCTCGCCTCCTTCCCGAAGCCCCAGGACCGACCGCAATGATGCGAGGGAATAGGGCGAGGAGAGTAGCCCAGAGTCAAGGCCATCCGCGAGCCGTCTCCGTAGATGGGCCGGAAGGCCCAAAAGAGATTCGGTCATTCGGCAGCCCCAAAGAAAGCCGCGTCCGCGACCCCGAGAACCGGCACCACCAGGGCTCGGTCGAGATAGTCGTTACGCATCTCGCACGAGGTCTCCGCGACGAGCGCGCAGCCGTGGCAGGCGGAACCATGAAGCCAGCGCCCCTCCATGCTCTCGCCCGGGTAATGGTAGGCGCAGATGGGATCGTTTGAGCACAGAGCGCCCATCCGTAGCGCATGGATGAGATGGGTCTCGATGTGCCGGGCCTCCTGCACCAGGCCTCCCAGCGTTCCCTCGGCGTCCGGACTGCCTGTGTAGAGCAGGATCCCGAAACCTTGTGCATCTTCCTCAGCGTATATGCGCTCGCGGATGGAGCTCGCCGGATAGCCGCAGCGCATCGAGAGCGACTGGATTAGGAGATGCGAAAGCGTGTGCAGGAGAACGTAGGGTCCGCCGGGGAAGAGGCGCTGGCTCTTACGGTCCTCCATCCAACGCTTGTGCCCGGTCGCGAGGTGGTCGAGCCGTTGTTGTACCCCTGGACGCTCGAGCCAGCTCTTCACGGCAGCGGTACGGAGTTGGATAAACACCCCTTCCCCGCGGTTCTCAACGGCGGGAAACCACTGGGGCTCCAGGGCGAGTTGCGCGCGCTCCACATCGCTCTCGTACTCCCCGTGGATGTCCGGCGTGACGGCCTCGAAGCGTGTGAAACCGCTCAAGGCCAGGACCTCTCGCAAACGATGGAGTTGGATGACGTCTTCGATCCCGTCGCTGCGGGACGAGTGCCTCCAAGCCACGTCAGGCAGTCGGCGGGCGTGGAAGTCCGGATCGATGGGGACGTCGTCCCCGAATCCTTCCGGGGCCGCGAGCAACGCCTCGAGCTCGACCCGCTTCACGGGTCGTTCCTCGTCCTTTCCGCTCTTGGCCGCACGGATGGCCTCGAGTACTTCCTCATCGTCAAAGAGTGCGAGCTTCTCCGCGACTCTTGGCTTCTTCTTGAGGAACGCGAGGTCCGCCAGGGTTTCGACGATCTGGAGGTCGTCCCAAAGCTCCCTCACAACTGCTTGCACCGCCGTTCCTCGGTCCGGTAGCGAGAGAACGCTGACCACTTGGGGAAAGTACGCATTGGCAGCCGTCCTGATCAGCAGTCGACTCGGGAGCTGGCAGTCCTCTTCGGAATAGCGTCCGAGCCAGGGCCGCGCGCCGCGGCAGCTCCCCAGCGGGTTGTTCCCCAGGTCCGTGGCTTCGTGCATCGCCCGTGAGCGTCCGCATTCGCAGCGCACGACGAGGTCAGCCAGGTCTCCGCTGGTCCCGCGTTCGTCGAGCCAAAGCTGCCGCCGGCAGTTGTCATCAGGTCCGTGAACAAACCAACGCCAGTTCAGGTCGTCCACATGCCCGCGGGGGCAGCCACGCACGAATCGGGTGGGCACTACCTGCCTACCGTCGAACTTGCCCCGGTCGTCGAGGGCCTTGCGGTGCACCAGGCGCCGCGAGCCTTCGCGGGCATCCGTACCACCCTGCTCCTGGACGACGAACCACTCAGGAAAACGCCAGACTCCGATGCCTTTCTTCGACTCCCGAGGATCGGTCGAGTCCGCCGGCGGTGCGTAGAGTCTCGGCATGGCCACCCCCGTCATGACCTGGAGCTTGCTCGCCAGGCGAAGCTCCACTATTTCCTCGAGGTCGCTCGTCCTGGGCCAGGTGTCTAAGCCCCCGATGATTACCGAGTACCGAGGCAGGTCGAGCAGCGCACCGGGCCCCCAGGTCGTGATGACCTGGCTGCGCCGGACCTGACCGTGCGCCTTCCTGCTCATACGCCCTCCTCCACCTGCACGCCGGTCAGGTCCTTCAGGAACAGGTTGACCTCGGGCTCCACGTCGCGGAGGGAGCGATTGGCCCGAAACTTCCGGTGGTGCTCGGACTCGAAGTCGCGGTCAAGGATCTCCCGCAAGAGAGGCCTGGGTCCATCCAGCTCGTACTTTTGGTACTGCAGCGCGACCCCGGCGGCCCGGTAGTCCTCGAAGACCTTGCGCCACGAGTCGAGCAGGTCGACGACACGGTTCTGCACGCTGCGCAGGCGTTCCTCCCGCTCGTCCTCGTCCTCAATCGGCTGCTGGCGCACGCGCTCCAGGAAGGCCTTAAGGAGCCGTTGTTCGAGGCCAGCCCTCACTTCCGCGATCCGTTCGACCCCCTGCGACGGCGTCAACGCAGGCTCACCTTGCCTCGCCAACGCCACGAGGGCCCCGGCGAAGCCCCGGTCCAGCGCTCGCGCGGAGAAGGGCGTGACGCTCCCCACCTCCACCGAGCGGTAGAACGTCTCATGGTAGTGCCGGAAGCGCTCGTAGTGGGAGCGATCCCTTGGCTTGTGGATATTCAGCAGCGTTACCACGAGTCCCGGCCGCTGGTCCTCTCGCCCCACTCGGCTCGTGGCCTGGATGTACTCGGAGTTGGTCTTGGGCTGCCCGAGGACGACCATCAGACCGAGCCGTGGGATGTCCAAGCCGACCGAGATCATGTTCGTCGCGATGGCGCAATCCACACGCTGTTGCTCGTGGAATTGGCACTCCAGCCGACGCCTCGCCTCGGCCACCTTGTTGGTGGGCACGCGCGAGGTCAGCTCCACGATTTCGGAGAAAGTCTTGCGGTCGCGGAAGAGCCCGTGCTCTTGGCCGATGCGCTTGCGGGCGCCGTAGCCCTTGATCGTGTTCTGTACCTCCTCCTCCAGGATGCGGCGGCACCCGCCGAGTTCGCGCAGGCTGTTGAAATAACCGAGCACCGTCATATACGGGTCGGCAGGATTTTCCTCGTTCCTGTGCCCACCAGCGTCGCGGTAGGCTCGCTCTCCGGCGCCCATGAGCGCAAGCCAGGTCTTGCGCAGAAGCACCTTCGGATTTCGACCCTGGGCCGCGACGCCCAGGTAGAGCCGCGCGGGCACCTCGGTCGTGGGCTTCGTCCGCGCGAAGAAGGAGTCACGGCGATCCGGCCCGGGCGGCGGGAACACCTGGGTCAGCGGCCGCGCAAAGAGCGCCTGGATCTGATCCTGGGCACGGCGCACGGTGGCGGTGGAGGCGACGATCTTGGGCCGTACTGCGCGACCGCCGACTTCGCGTACGCACAAGGCCTCGATCGCCGTCTCGTAGAGGCCCGCCATCGTTCCGAGCGGCCCGGAGATCAAGTGCAGCTCGTCCTGGATGACGAGATCGGGCGGTGGCAGCGGAACCTCGAGGCGCTGTCCCTGGCCGGGTTCCGCGGCACTGTAAAAGCCCGTGGAGTCGTGCCTGCCGGCTCCGCCGAGCAGCGCGCCGGCCTTTCCAACCCAGGGCAATGCGGCGAACTTGTCCACCGTCGCAATCAGGAAGGCAGGCAACCGCCGATAGAGGGGTTCGTCCACGGCCACAATGGGCAGCGCCCGGTCACGGGTGAAGTCGCACTCGAAGTTCGTGCAGACGATTCGCAGCTCGCGCGGCCGGTCGTCGTCGGGCAGGAGTGCGAAGGATTCGGCCTCGAAGCGGGTTCCGCACCAAGGGCAGTTCTCGAGCGGGATGGGCGAGGGCTTGTTGCGGGGATCGTTCTTGAACTGCCGTACTTTGCTGCGAGCGGAGTCCGAGCGCCCGTCTCCCCTGTGCCCGAGTACGTTCGGCGTCGCGGCCTTGCCGACCCACAGCCCGATCTCGAAGGGCCACTTCCCGTGCCGCGCTGGATCCTTATCGCGCTCGAGCTCCAGTGCGCACACGAGACCAGCGGCACGCGCAAGCTGGTCCAGGGTAAGCAGCCGCAGGGTATAGCGCATGATCACGCTGACGCCCGCACCCCCCAGACCCGCGCCGCCCCCCCCGTGGCGCAGCCGCCGAAGCACCATCGCGAAAGCCGCAAGGCCCAGGTAGGCCTCGGTCTTGCCCCCGCCGGTGGGGAAGAAAAGAAGGTCCACCGTCTGTCGGTGCGAATCGCTTGGGTCGGCTAGGCCCGGTAGGTTGAGCAGGATGAAAGCGAGCTGGAAGGCCCGCCAGTGAGGCGCTTCGATCCCGAGGCGATGGTGCAGGGCGCGGCTCACGGCCCGGTTCGCCATGCGGAAGGCGTCGAGGGCGTCTGCGTCCTCGGCCAGAACCGCGATCCCCCGCTCGATCCGATCGGCGGCGAGCTGCGCCAAGCGCAGGAGCTCCTGGGCCGTCTCGCGCCGGCTACCCTTGAGACCGGCGAGCCCATCCCGCTGCCCGTCGATCCAGGCCCGGTAGCTCTCGACGAGCGGCCGCAGGGCCACCTCGACCGCGTCGCCGTCCGTGAGCGCCCCGAGGGTCTCTATCGAGAGCTCCACGCCCTCGACGTCCACGGTGGCGGTCTTCTCGACCTCAGCGGTCGGGATCCACGCGGTCCGCAGTAGACGGCAGGCGCCGTCCACGGTTTCCCACTCTGCGGAGACACCGTGTCCGGTGGCATAGGTGGGAACGTCGGCGTAGTGCAGGTCCGCCACCTGCTCGTCCCAGTCCTCGGGCCTCGCTCCGCGCAGGTCGGGCCGGGGGACGAAGGGACGATCACCTTGCACCTCAAGCTCGGGCTGGAAGGCGAAGGCCTCATCAGGCGCCGCTTCAACGGGTGGGCGGTGGTTTACGAGGAAGACGGAGATCGAGCGCGTACCCCGCGGGATGTGCTCTGCGAGGTCCTCGGCCGAGATCAGCCGCTCGACGACGTGCAGTTCGAGCCCACCGGAGCCAGGTACGGGCTGAACATCCGGCTCGCCTCCCTTTCCGCTGAGGGCCACCTCGACCGTCTCCTCGCGCGGGCGGCGCTGCCAGATGGGCATCGCCTTCCTGTCCGGGCCCTCGATCTCATCCCGCGCGTAGTCGCCCCAGCGCACCAGGACCGCGAGGGCACGAGCCTCCGAGGATACGAGGAAGCTGAGGCCCATCGAGGAGGGGAAAAAGCCCTTCTTGGCGGCTTTACGCTCCTCCGTGCTCTCCTCGGGGAGGCCCGCCAACGTCGGCGTCTCGCCAATGTCGTCGTCCTCGTCGGCATCAGAGCTCTGCTCGGGCGGTGAGCCCGAAGGAATAAGGAAGCCCGTCAGGTACCAGTTTGAGGGCCGTACCCACCCTGGCAACTGCTCCTCGGCGAGCTCGTGGCCCGGACTGGGGCCAACCAGGTCGAGCTTCAGGGCACGTACCAGCCCCTCGCGCACCTCTAGCGAGGTGGTGGCCGCAGCATCGTTCATCGGCGCTAGAGTCATTTAAACAGGCCTCCTTCAGCAGCGACTTTCTTACGGCTGTGTTTCTTAGTAGCCGTTTTCCCGGCGCGCGCTTCTTCCTTCGCACGGAGGGCGTTCAGCTCGAGCAGCCGCGCCAGCACCTCGTCCCGGACTTCATCGGGCCAGCGGCAGCGCCAGGGTTTCTTCTTGTTGCCCCACTCCTCCTCGTCGATCTCGTAGTCGAGGAGAAACTCGCAGTCGGTCGGGATGTCGCTCCAGCCGTAGGCGTCTAGAACGGCGTGGTCCATGGCGGAGTGGAGTTTGCGTAGCTTTACGATGTCCGCGTCGCGTTCGTCGGGATCGTGGAAGCGGTTGTAGGTCTTGGTGAGGCCCTCGTCGTTTCGGACCATCAAGTCGGCGCGGAACTCGTAATAGGCCTGGCCTGTGGATTCCAGGGCGAGATCTGCCTGCCAGTCCTCAGGGAAGGGGAAGGTCTCGAAGCAATCCGAAGGAGCGTACATTGGTCGGTCTTCTAGCGTTGATCCGAAGAAGAGCGCCCAAAGCTCGTGGACGCGAGATTGCAGAATGCAGAAGGCCGCCTCGGTCTCGAAAGGGAAGACGGCCAGTCTCTCGGAGAAAACCTGGCGAGTGGGGAGAAAGGTGAATGCTGTGTACTGTGAGACGCGGGAGATCACCAACACCCGCTCCAGCCCGGCGCTGGCGGCGTAGAGTTCCTTCGCGGACCTGGAGAACTGCCACCAGTTGTTGGCGCGCTTCTCTTTGTCTTTGCTCCAGGACTTCGCCAGTGACGCCTCTCGCTCCGGGCGGACTTTCTCTTCGACGATCGCCATCAGATCCGACCAGCGCCGCCGGCACTCCGCCTCGCTCATCTCGCCGAAGTTGATAATGAAGCGGTGATGCGCATGGGTGGGACTCGAGTTGATCTCCTCGCCGCCAATGTAAGGGAAGATCACCTCGCGGTTGCGCGGGTCCTTCTCGATTAACCTCCGCATCTCGGTCAGGGGTGTGGCTACGCCCTTCGTCTCGGTGTCATCGAAGGTGAAGCCCATTCCCACTACGACACATCCCTGAAAGCTCTTGCCTGTGTTCGAGGCGAGCCGGGTCGGGTCGTCGTGGCCACCGCGATGGAACAGGAATGCCGTAATCGTCTCGACATCGCGGTCGTCGAGCCGCTTTGGGCCCGAGAAGGCCCCCTTCATCACATGCACCACGCTCACCACGACCGCGGCAAGGCCGGGCCACTTGACCCGCTTGCTCGCAGTGAAGATCTCGCTGCCGTGCTGGCAGATCCAGCGGAGTCCCGTCGCGCGGGTGTCGCCCTGCCCGATAGTGTTCGTGGCGATCAGCCCGAAGGCCCCACCCTTGCACAGGAGGTCGAAGGCGCGACGGTAGAAGTGGGCCACGAGGTCGGCGTTGCCGTGGCTTCCGGCGTGCAATTGCTGCAGCCAGCTCATGTAGCCGTTGACGTTGGCAGTCGCCGTCGTGGTCCTTCCGGCGAAGGGCGGATTACCTACGAATGCATCGAAGCCCGGGTTCTCCCCCTCAAACACCTCCGGGAACTCGATCTCCCAGTAGAACGGCACAAGGGGCTGTTCGGTGTGTCTCCACTCCTCGAGCCTTCCGCGCTGGCTCTCGGCCTCGCCATTGTGAACCAAGCTGGCGTATTCGTTCCACTTTTGCTCCCTCTCCGTGGGCTTGCTCCCCTCGAAAAAGGCCGCAAGCACCAGATCCCCGAAGAGGCGTACCTTCCCCAACTCGAACTGCGCCTCGTCCCAAAGGTCGCGCAGTTCACCGTCTGACACGTTCTCGTCGGCGTTCCGGATCCGGTCGCGTAACTCGGCGATCTTCTTCAGGTGCTCCAAGACCTTGAGGCCCTCGAAAACGGGTTTTTTCGGATCCCAGTGGAAGGCGTTCAACTGCGCCCGGGAGAGCCCGACCAGCGAGTCGCCGTGCCGCAGGACGTGGTCCAAGAAGGTGAGGGCGTGATCCCTCGCCAGCGTCACGAGCCAAAGCGAGACCTTGGCCAGGTCCACCGCAACGGGGTTCTTGTCCACGCCGTAGAGGCAGCGCTGCGCCACGAGCCGGCGCGCGAAGATCACCTCGTCCTCGTGCGGAGGGATCTCGGGACGCTGGTCATCAGCGTTCCAGGCTTCGATCAGGGCCTCGCCGAGCTGGCGGCAAGCCTCGACCAGGAAGGCACCCGAGCCCATCGCCGGGTCGCAGACCTTGAGATCGAGGATCTGCTCGGGTGTCGGTGGCCGGTCTTCCTCCCCGCGTAAGCGCTTCAGAATCGGCTCCAGCGTCGTACGCACGATCGGATTCGTCAGCTCGCGCGGTGTGTAGTGGGAGCCCTGTTTGCGACGCTCCTCACTCGGCTGCAGGACCATGGCGCCCTGGGGTACGAGGTCGGGCGTGGCGTGCTGGTCGACGACCGGGTGAAGTGCTGCGTGCAGGTCCTCAAGGCTCGCCGCAGCCTTTATGACCTTGTGGACCTTGTCCGTCAGCTTGCGGGTAGCTGCGTCCTCAAACCACTTCTTGCGCTTGGCCGGAGATTCCGCCAGCAGCGCCTCCAGATCAACCGTCGTGGGGGC
>JALLOM010000180.1 GCA_027717865.1 Acidobacteria bacterium AH-259-O06
AGGGTCAACCGCCCCGGCCCGACTCTTCTTATTAAGAAGGGGATATTAAGAAGGGGATAGTCAACTTTTAGTGTGACCCGGTCACGCATCCCTTGAGTGAGCATAAAGTGCATCTGGTAATCCTCGTACAACTTCTCCCCGTTCAAGGTGGCATGGCCGTAACCCCAGCCCGCTACATAAAGAAAAGACTTCGGCCAATTGGAATCTCCACAGCCCGAATCACCATGTTCTAAAATGTAGGCCGCCACCCCGCCGTTTTGGCAGGGGCTGAATTCGTTAAAGCGATCCAGTTCAATTACGAGATCTCCGTCGGGAGCATTAATGCCAAGGCGGGGACGGCAAGCATCGTCGTCAACAAGGGTGCCAAAGTTTCCGTCGAGGACATCAAGAAAGCCGTAGCAGACGGGTGGCCTTGATTCTGGACGATTGGAAGTTTATCCAGTTCGACGATCCTGAAAGGAATGCGCTTTACAACCTCAAGACTGATCCGCAAGAGCTTCACAATCTCCTTCTCAGCCGGCACTCGGACGACCACCCCGCCATCAACTGGGAGGCGGAGCTAAAGGATTGGTTTGAAGGGTTCGGGAAGCTTGAAATCAGCAATTTCCAGCCCAGCCGGGAGCAGCTGGAGCGGCTCAGAAGCCTGGGATACGTGCGTTAACGATCCGGCCTGCCGATTAGGGACCTTCCCATCACCAACCCAACTCCTGCCACCGCCAGACTGCGGAGACGCCGCGCAAAGGAGAAGGTGAATCCCCCCGCCATTGGAAGACCGAGGATGGAAAAAACCACTGTATAGGCCCCCTCGGCGGCTCCCATCTGTCCCGGAACAAAGAAGAAAGCAAAACTAACCATCTTGCTGACCGTCTCTATCAGGAACGGATAAACCAGCGGAAACACCAGGTCCATGGCCCTCAATATCCAGTAGCCCTCAACCAGAAGTAGAGCCTGACCCAGCAGCTCAAGGGTCAAGACTGCAAGAAATCTGGAGGGCGACAGATGAAATACGTCCAGAAGTAAATTCTCCATGGCACCGACTCTGTCCATATTCGGCTGAAAGAGGACATTGATTCCAGGCAGACGCGCGATCCAACTCAGGACGGACCCAATTATGTGAATCCGCCACCAGACACCAACGAAAAAGAGGAGAACGAACCCACACATCGCAAAAAGAAAAACCCAGGCCAGATTTGAGAACCATCGGGTCAGCTGGAAGCGACAAAGGAGAATCGAAAGGCCGACTATTACCAGGACACAGGAGGTGCAAGTATAGAGCAAATACTCTGCCAGAATCGAAGCAAACGCTCTCTCGGTACTCAATCCCCGCTCTTTCAGGAGGAGGGCTTTGGATGGCTCGGCCAGGATAGGCCCGGTGGAGGTCAAAAAGGTGACCGTTTCACCCGAAATTCGGATCCACACCAGATCCCGGTAGGGAACCAAGCCGGGGTTCAGGCAGTAATAGAGGGCTCCTGCGCGCACCAGTTGATAGACGGCAAAGATGGCCCCAACGATCAGGAAGTCCCATCCGATGTCAGTAAGCATGGACAGAATGCGGCGCGGTCCGAGGTGAAACACGAGATAAATGAATAAACCCCAGCCCACCAGAAGAAGAGTTTTTCGGACCATTTGCTTTCGCGCCCCCAATCAGAACTCAGGCCCACCTCTCACTACAGCAGCGCCACCACGGGTAAGGTCGCTTCCAAGATCTAGGTACCACTTTTCAAAGCAGTTGGCTCCTTCAATGAAAGGCATTTTAAAATAGATGCGATGACTTTTCCTTCGTGGGTCTCCGGCAGTTCAACTCATGCCGGCGATCGGATCTTGAATTTGCAAAGTTCACTTTGATGGCGAAGCGAGGAGGCCGCCGGCAACCTCTGCCGGTTCAAATGTGCTTTTTGCCGGCGTTAGTCAAGTTGGCTTCATCCGGTGCTTTTCATGCCCGACGCAATGCCGTGGACGGTGAGACGAAGAAGGTTCAATACTTCGTCGCTTTCTGATCGCCGCCATTCTCGAAGGAAGCGCACCTGCAGAAAATTCAAGGGGTCCACATAAGGATTTCGAAGCGAGATGGATTCCTTCAGAACCGGGGCGGTTTGCAGCAGTTCCTCCTGCTCCGTAAGTTCCAGAATTATTTGACTGCTGAGCTGGTACTCTTCTTGGATGTCGCGAAAGAGACGTTTCCGGGACTCGGGATTCTCCACCAGGTCAGCATATTGTTGCGCGATGTAAAGATCCGATTTTGCGAGCGACATCTGTGCGTTGTCGATCAGAGTCCGAAAAAAAGGCCAGTCCTGGTACATGGTGCGCAAGCAAGAGATGTCTTGGGAGGAGATTTTATTCAAGGCCGTACCGAGTCCAAACCAGGCGGAAAGCATAAAGCGCGACTGTGTCCAGGCAAAGACCCATGGGATCGCCCGAAGGTCTCGCAGTCCCTTCCCTGAGGGCCGCTTTGCAGGCCTTGAGCCTAATGTCAATTTTTCCAGGACATCAATGGGAGTCGCCTCAAAGAAGAAAGCGGGAAAGTGATCATCCTCCCAAACTAGGCGCTGATAACGCTCCAGTGAATTCTGAGATAAGACTTCCATCACACCAAGCCATTCGCTGGGGATATCGGTGAGTTCTCCTTGGGTGGGCCAAGCTGCCCGCAGGACTGCGCTGAAGAGCTGCTCCAGGTTGCGCAAGGCAATCAGCGGGTTTGAATACTTTGCGGAAACGACTTCTCCCTGCTCCGTAATCCGAATACGCCCGCCGGCAGCCGAAAAAGGTTCTGCCAAAATCGTTTCATGGCTCATGGCGCCACCTCGGTCAATGGGACCTCCTTTGCCGTGAAAAAAGCGGATTTTTAGACTGTAACGAGCGGCCAACTCGACCACGGCCCTTTGGGCGCGGTAGAGTTCCCAGTTGGCGGTCAGATACCCACCATCTTTATTGGAATCAGAGTACCCCAGCATGACCTCCTGAATGTCGCCCCGACTCTTTAGGAGACTTCGGTAGACGGAATCGGCGAACCAGCTTTCTAGGAGATCTGTGCAATGCCTGAGATCTTCAATCGTCTCGAAAAGAGGGACGAAATCAAGGCGGCTTTTCCAGCATTGACCACTTTTTCTAATAAGTCCCGCTGAAGATGCCAGATAGATCGCTTTCCAGAGGTCCAGCGTACAATGCGTCATGCTGACAATATAGCGATTGGAAGCGATCTCCCCGTGAAGTTCCTGTATCCTCCGGATAGCTCGGAACTGATTGAGGACCTCCTCGTCTTCCTCGCCGTGGTGCGTCGGCTGCTGGAACTCTCCAAGATTCTCCTTGAGTAGTGCTGTTTGGTTTACACCATGCCACTTTTTGAAAGTGCAAAGCCGCTCAATAGCTTTGGACAACTTTCTGGAATGATCTCGAAAATCCAAAGTGGCCAGATGGAACCCAAAAACTATGACTTGGTAAATCAGATCTTTCAATGGTCCAGCAGCGGCTCGCCGAGCACCGCTGCGTTCGAGACTCCCTTGAAGCAAAAGCAGGGATTGCAAGAACTCTTTCGGGTCTTCAAAGCCGCCAATCTGACGCATTCTGGTTTTTTCCAAGCGGCGCTCCAGCAGGCACAAATAGCGCCGGTAGCTCTCGTGCGGTTCAATTCTTTCCCTTGACTCTTCCGGAAACACGCCATGCATGGATTGATCCTCCAATTCTCGGAGGATTCTTTGTGAAACCGAAACCAGGCGTTCGGAGTGACTGAGATGAGACCGCAGCGCGGAAAGAGTCAGAGTGTAATGATCCAGAATCAGTTGTCGTTGCATTTCAGCTGTTCTTAAACTGGTCTGTGGTGTCACAGAAGGATTCCCGTCTCGGTCCCCCCCCACCCAGGAGCCAAAGGTCAGCAGTGGTGGCAAAGGAAACGTGAGACGCGTCACTTCTTCTAGTTTCCTATAGAAGAGAGGGATGACTGGGATGATTGCCTTGCGAAAGAAGAAAAGAGTTCTTTCAATTTCTTCCTCGACTGTTGGTCGGAGAAAGCGCGTCTGTTCCGTGAGCCAGAGCGTCTCCAAGACCGCGAGGATCTGCTTTTCCAGTTTCTTTCGCGGAGAGCTGTTTTGAGCCCGGACCTCCCAATCATGATGAAGGGCGGCGAGATTGTGAAGATGATCCGTAACCGTTCGACGTCTAGCCTCAGTGGGGTGGGCCGTCAGGACAGGTTGAATGGACAAACTCTTGATGAACGACTCCATTTCCGTCAAGCCGAAGCTTTTTCCTGAAGACTGGGAGATCTGATGGATACCATGTTCAATGGAACCTCGGTACGGCTCCTGTTCGAGACTTCTTTCTTCTAATCTCCGTTCACGTTGTTTTTCTTCGGCAAGATTAACCAGATGAAAGTAGAGGGTGAAGGCCCGAGCAACACTTTCGGCCTCCCGGAGTCCCAAATTCTGGACAGTATCATCCTTACGATTGATGTCTTCTTTTGTGGGATTTCGGCGAAGACGCTTGCTCGTCTTTCGCAAATCTTCGATCAAATTGAACACGTGACGGCCGGCCTGTTCCTGAATAACATCCCCCAAAAGGGTGGTAAGCATTCTAACGTCACGTCGAAGTTCAGGATACATTTGCGAGTTAATTTTAGGCCACCGTCGATAAAGATGCGAGCTTGAGGTCCCGCAGAGACTCCTAGTCCGCATTTCTCACACCAGCTCGTGACGAAGCGGCGGAAGGGCGGGCATGACAAGGCGCGCGACGGACCGAGGCCCCCACAAGCGCCCGCCTCAGGCGGGTGCTGAGGAGGCGTGCGCCCGGCATGGGCGCGGAGTAAGAGGTGAGGAAGCGACGCAGCGAGGCTAGCTGCTGTGCTAGCGGGTGCAAGTCCCGTCGGTGCAATTCCCAGTATGACGCCGTAGTCATATCCGGTAGTCATTGGGGTGACCCAGTGGCTGGAAGCCCGGAAGTAAAAGCTCTAGGCGGGCAAGGAGAGATATCGATCTCCCTTGATCGGATCAGCCCAGGGAGCGAGCAACCAGGAGGGCCGTAGCGAGAGCGAACGGATAAGTCGCCGAAATGCTCTCCCCTCTCGGTAAAAAATCCCAATACGTTCAAGCTATTTTGACCTGTCGCCTTCCGTCCATAAAAGGCTACATTTGACCCTCTTTGTCCCTACTCCTACACTTAAATTCTCAGGAAGAACAATACGACTCAAGAAGTTTAGGAGGTTCAGATGAAATACCCAACCACATTGATGACTCTCTTGCTTCTGTTTCTTTCCGCTTGTCAAAGGAGGTCCAATCCCGAACCTTTCACGATTCGAGCCGGTGAGGATTCGCTCAAGTACAACATAGCTATCGGCGAGGATGAGCTCCGTGGGGAAGCGCCGGCGCGACACCCCCAAGAGGTCAAAAAGGAAATCGCTGAGCTGCTTAACACGCTCCGCACGGACAGCGTGGAGCTCACGCAAGAGACCGAATTCAACATCGACAGTTATTTCACCGTAGCGGACGCATTTGAGGCAGACGGTCTTCTGGTCCAGGCCGTTGATTACCTCAATGACCTCCAGCACAAGCTTCAAGCCTTGATTGACGCTCGAGCGGCAACAAACACTCAGATTGCTTGATTGAGACCGAGGAAGACATCCTCCACTTCCGCGATTCCCACAATATCCACGGGATCGACGGCAAATACATGGCGGGAGCTCAACCCACCGAGAAGGGATATCGCTGGTTGAAGTCAAAAGGTGTCACCACAATCATCAACCTGCGCCTTCCCAGCGACCACGAGAAGAAATTAGTGGAGAGTACGGGGATGACCTATGTCCATACCTGTTGATGATCATGACTATTGACTCCCGGAGTCGCGGTGAGACAGCTCCGTCCCGGTCGGAAACCGTGGCAACTCGCGTGGAAGGTGGGCTCGTAATGCGGGCTCAGTATTTGATATACCGCCTGCTGAATCCACCTATCGATCACATCGGGTATGCCTAGGCCTCTTTGGTTTGGCCCACCTCCGGACTTCTGGATCCATACTCGCCGGATCATTCCCGGTCCGTATTCTCCCTTCAGGAGTTCCGTCTGCAGCCTCGGCAAGATCTCGGGCAATTGCTCACGCACTTGCTCGATCGTCTGCCCATCCGGTCCAGGTGCACCTTGGTTGGCCTCTACCTGTTCGAATGCCTTCATCAGATTATCCCATGTGACTACCGCCTCCATCGTCATCGTCGGCAGTGCGCTCTCTTCCCATTTCACCGGCTTCGGCACCGCGCTCGGCACAGGCCCAGGCTCACCCAGGTCCGTTCCGGCGACGTCCCCTTTCGGGCTGTCGGCTGTCCCGGTGTAAACTTACACATTATTCTCAAGGAAATCTGCAATTTTCGATCAAGCTAATTTATACCAACCGCAGCAGTAGGGCCTGTGGAGTCTGTGGGAAGCCAAAGGGAGAAAGACGAGATGCAACTGGGTTTCCACAGAATCCACAGGCCATTCTAGACTTCTTAAACCCGTGCGACATGCTCAAATAGTCTGATCGAAAGGGCTCCAAATAAAGTGGCGCCCTACACCCGGCGAACAAGTTCAGTTGCACTGTCCGTTGACTGGCCGTGGTCGCCTTCCCTCCCCGGACTTTCCTTCCTCCGGTTGAGACCGCCCTTCGACGGCCTTTTGGTGCTACGCGACCATCCGACTTCTCTCGTCCCTTCACCGCTTTGTCCTTGCGTCCTCGGCGGTTACCGCACCTGTGCGGAGGCCGAGAGATCTCCCCGGGTAAGAACACGGAGTTTCCTGATAAACCGTCGCCACTACACGGCCTCCCCCATGGATATTGGACTTCGCTGCTGGGCGCCAGCTCATCCTCGGAAACCATGCCTTACGGCGCTTCACTTTCGTTCGATTCATCACTACACCTTCGACTTCCACTAGACACCCCCACACGGGCGACTCGGCGTGTTCGCTTTTCGCGCCACCTCCGCTTCAGGCCCGGTTCTCCGGACCAGCGCCCTTGTCACTTCAGTGTGGGTT
>JALLOM010000181.1 GCA_027717865.1 Acidobacteria bacterium AH-259-O06
CGGAAAGAGAAGTCGCGGTTGGATTGGGAGTCGAGATGTTTCCCCTTACCAAGCAGAGGCAGACTGCGCAAATCAACGGCCAGTCAGTGAACACTTCCGTAAAAGAAGTTAGAATAAAAGAAGTTAGAAAGAAATCTTACTTTGGTGTTCACCGGGGATTTTGAGGGAACTTATCACATTGGCGTTGGGTCCTTCTGAAGTTTGGAGGGACTCAAATCATCAGAAGGAGCGGCTTTAATGAAACGTGTGGCATACCTGCTGAGGATTCGTGAGGGGAAGGAAAAAAAATACGTCGACGCTCATCAGAATGTATGGCCTGAATTGATCGAGCACCTAAAGGAGGCAGGTTTTCGGAACTATACGATTTTCAAACGAGGTCTGGATCTTTTTGTGTATGTTGAGATAGAAGATTTTGAAAAGTCGCTGCGGAATCTAATCAATCATCCTATTTACGAAAAATGGGCCGAAAAGATGGACCCGATCATGGAGCCTCACCCGGACCGAAAAGAGGGAGAAATGTTCCCAATCTTGAGTGAGGTCTTTCACATCGATTAAAGATCCGCCCCGCGGCTATCGATACTTTTCCAACTTGGTCACTCACCTTGGAGGAATTTCTGAAGGCGGTTCCTCAAAAACATCAGCTCTTTTAACCAACTGGCTTGGTCGCCCCCCAGAGGGCCGACAGTGTCGAATGAAAAATTCCCCTGAAGAAAAGTCGAGAGCGATTGAAGCTCATCCTGTGTCTGTGCAACCAGAGCTTGCGCATCGGAATCGCTCTCTTCTGAATGGGCCAGCACTTCATGATGGGAGGCAAGGACTTGCGAAAAACGTCCTCCGACCTGCAGACATTTCTTGAGGTATTGGATGTCAGGGCGAGCATCCTCTCTCAGGTCGGGAGTTTGTAGAAGCTCAGTTATCAGGCCGACCGCCTCGTCATTGACTTCAGCGTAAAGCTGCCAGAGCTTGACCCAACGTCTTTGCCATTCGCTTGGTGTAACCTTCAAGAGTGTCAGTAGCTCTTGTGTCCGTCGGTCCGGCCTTAGTCCCCCCACGTCCCGATCCAGTTCTAGAATTCGCCACAGTACCGGCAGGGGATACAATCTCTTCGGCATGATGGGCACCAGTAGATGGTCTTCGGGGCCAACCGCAGAGTGCGCTTTTACTCGAGGCTGGGTCTTGTAAAGGTTAAAATATCGCATCATCAATAGACCGGCATTTTCTCCGTAGAGTTTCCTGCAAGCTTCTTCCAATAAACCGTCCGGGCCGACGATCTCCGCGGGCACTTGTTCATTGGTCATCAGGGCCTGCCAGGACGCTTTGACCGCCTCGTAGCGTTGCGGAATCCGGTGCCCCGGCCCCGCGACGTTCCAGCTGAATTCCGAGTTCAAAAGCTGCAGTGGCTCCTGGAATACTGCCCCGCTAAAATTATAGATAGATTCCGCGCCCAGGAAGAGTCCGTTCATGGCTGCGGTTGCGGAAAAGGGATAATTGAATGAGCTTCGGGAGTACAGGTCCGCTCCTCCCAGGAAAAAGAAAAAGGTCCGCGTGTTGAGCCCCAGAGATCCCAAGCGCTCCTTGTAGGCATCAATCCAGCGTTTGCCGGTACCCTGCTGGGGAAAAACCTCTCGAAAGCCGATCTGGAGGTTTTCATGTTGGGGTAGCAGAGAAACCACATTAGACCAGAAAATCAGGTGATTTTCCCAACTCCGACGGTCGGTGGGCTGTGGAGAATATCCAGGAGAGATAAGGATCACCGTGCAGTGCTTGCTAGCATGGTAGCCGCTATCGAGGTTTTTGACGCTGAAGATTGCATTTATCAAATTCCTATAACCGTGTGCAATTGCGCCAGCCCCTCCGTCTCTGGCCAAAAAATCATTATTTGGCCATTTCGCTCGACAGCGGTAGCAACGGCTCTCCCATTCCCTCAAGCGATTCGCCTCACCTCCGGTGTCGCCCATTCGTAAAAGGTTTCCCACATCTTCGTGATGAATGTACAGAGCACCCGGTTCGACGGAGCGGACAAATTCTTCCATCTCCGCCGCTTTCAGTTGGTTTAGCTCGTGATTGCCACGGCAAGTCCCCAAGGATCCCCCCAGTGGGCTTTCTTCGCGATACGTCAAGTTGGCTTCACCAAAACAGGAATAGATCTCTCCGTGTGGGTACTCCTCCCGGTTGTACCAGACCCTACCGACATTGTGTTCAGGGCGAATGAGGGCCGGTTGATAATTGGCTCCATAGCCTCCAAAGAGCAACTTAATCCCACGTTCTCGGGCATAGCCGTTGAGTTCCCTCATCATCTGTGCGTAGCCCGGAAACTTCTCACTGTTCCACCCAAAGCCGTCAAAAACCACCAGATTAATCTTGTAGCGAAGACAGAAGTCCAGTTTCCTTTTGATACGGCGCATGAAAGCTCGTTTGCCATCCCCCCAATCGTAGGCCCAGCGATTGATCTCGGCATTCAAGAGCCAGTCGGAGGCGGCCCGGTATCGAAAGTCGGGGTAATCCCGGATGTGAACTTCTTGGATGCCTACACCGTTGGAGGCAGGCCCCATGACCTGCAACAGCGTTGCAGCCGCATACAGCACCCCCTGGGGCGCAGCACCCACCAGCCAGATTTCCCGCCGGTCCGGTAACATCCGGATTACATAAGCCTGATCCGTCTTCTGCGGATCAGACAGCACCTGACGATCTCCCTCGTCCAAAATATCGGCCGTCCGGTTCTTGAGGTCACTGTCCTGAGTCCAATTGACCAAATAGATCCCTGGTGATGTTTTCGAAGCAATTTTCGCCAGCGGAACATTTTGGAATATTGCTTTTTCTCCGGACCGCTGTGTGCTTTCCACTTTGATCAACTCGGCAGCCAAAATCTCCTTTGGGGAAGCGCGGTCAACCAGAAAGAGGCTTCCAGAGTTTGCCCCGCCATCAAACTGAATGACCTGCTTCCCCCACGACTGAAAGTGAGGGTAGGGTATGATACGCAGATTCTTGGCCGCGACAGGACTCACAAAAAGCTGCACACCTAAGACGATTGAAGACAACAGAGCCACGCTTTTCATCAGATTTTCTCTCCTTCCAGTGTCTGACCTAGGATCTGCAGCAATTGGCCAGCCGAACTGGTCTGTCTTGCTCTATGATAAATCAGGTCTCAGGTTGCAACAACTGCCTTACTTGGCGCGGTTTTTCAATTTCTTCTTCCATTTTTCTTCCAGTCTTGCGCTTGACAAGGGTGGAGCACTGGGTCATGATCATCGGAGTTATTTTGCTGTAGAAGATCAACTTAAAAAGCAACTGGAAAGGAGAGGAAGTGTGCGTAGGTGTGAAAAGAAGATGATATCAGTGGCCGTGTCCGTGTTAGTCGCCCTGTCGTTAGCCACCCTTTCGGAGGGGGGGCAAGCACCAAGGACAGGCCCTTATAGCCCTTATATTATCCCCGATCCCCAGTTCGCTACATTACAGGGAGAGGATATTTGGGTGCAGAATCAAGCGGCGAGTTTGGTTATCGTTCTTCCAGCAGATCCCTCCTTCAAGGAAAATCTCGCTCAAAAAATTATCCTCGATCGATTTAAAGAGTTGGGGGGCAAAGCTGACGTGATAAGAGTAGGTAAACCAGCTGATCGGCTGCCGGACAGAGCGCACGTCACTGTCTATCTGCTGAACTACCGTAAATATCCCCATACGAAGCTAGAGGGCTTGTTGGATGATACGGATCGTCAGGTCCTCGAGGACCATAAGCATTTGGAACAGAACTATGTGATCCGAACAAAGGGCCGTGAAATTTTTCTGGTGGGCTCATGCGATCAGGGCCTCTTGTATGCTGCGACTACGCTTATCCAGCTAATCAATCGGCGAGAAGACAAAATTTGGATCACAAGGGCCTATATTCGGGATTTCCCTTCTTTCAAATACCGGGTAGCAGCCGATTGGCTGCTCAATAATGAAATAAACCGTTGGGCTTACGATTACGGGGACGGACACGAGAAGTACATCGAGCGAGCCAAAAGAAAACTCGATTTTTGTCTCCTATACAAGATAAATGGCGTTCGGTTCGAGGGTTTCGGTTGGAGGCTGGATCGGGTCCCCGGCTACAACGCGATGATCAAAGAGCTGGCAGTATATGCTCGGCAAAGAGGAATTCGGCTTGTCCACGGGGGTTATGGAGCCGGATATGCCTTAGGAACCTACCAGTTCTTTGGTGGAACAAGAGTAGGTGGAGCGCCTTCCTATCAGGGAAAGATTTTCTACAACCGGCGGTCTTACCCCAACGGAGCGACCTATACTTGTATTGGACATCCCTTCGAGGACGAGCGATATTTCGGACAATTGCCTCCCAATTTTACGCGCACTCTCGGCACTTGTCGCAGCAACGAAATGCTCAACCGCTTGAAGGCGGACGAACTCAAGGCTTATGTGCGCGCGGTGGAACCCGGTGGTTTATATATTCATCATGAGGACGTGGATAACTACCGAGACACAGCGCCGGAGTGGAAGAGTCGCCGTTGTGAAAGTTGCCGCAAGAGATGGCCAAATGACGACCTTAAAGCGCCCGATGGCGGTGCCGGCGCCCTGGCTCACGGCTACAACGCGCTTCTGGATGCTGTCTTCAGCGTCAAGAACCAAGAGACTGGCTATGACGCCCGAAGAGACTGTTTTGTGGGCCTGATCTCTCCCGCCTACCAGACATATGGGACGGGGGAATCGCAGCGATACAATATAAAAACAGTCAAAGAAGCCCATGAAGATTGGAACAACCTTTTGCAGCTGTGGACAAATGTCTGCAAGCAGTTGAAATACCAGATGCCTGACGTTCAAATCGGTTTTCGAGAAATCTGGCCGCTCGAAGATTCCCAGGACAACTGGGTACCGGCTTTTCAATCTCGGCTCGACAAGCAGGATCTGAAGATCGGAATCTACTTCATCGTCTTTCAGGGAGCTGATTACACCTACAATGACTACCCATTTGTGACAGCTCCACTCACCAATGTGATCTTTGAGGGGGCGACCACGATTGAAAATTCTTCCGGCTCATTTGCTCAGGAGCCGATGCAACTGCTCAACGCGGATTACAGCTGGAATGTTCGGGCCCACGGCGTGTTCATCCCCTCCACAACGCACAGTGAGACGCGAAAAAAATACATGCACGGTGCCTACAATCTAGACGAGCCAGATGAGATCGTCGGCGAAGATGGTTTCCTCGCCCAGGCCTGTACCAAAATTTATGGTGAGCAAGCCGGCAGGTCTATATACCGATTTAACCGGCTCTACAAAACCCAGCGCGAATTCACTGTCGAGGCGGTCAATGATTCTATCCCCCATTGGGCTAACGAGCGAGTGTACCCCATACACACTCTAGCCTATCGTTCCGCGCCGGCTTCACGAACCTGGCGACTAGACGTTGTGAAGACCAATCAACAGTTGGTGAGATTGGCCGCGGCAGGAGGGGATACTGCTGCGATCACCGGTGCAATCCTGCATGAGAAACTCTCGAAGGTTTGGACCCTGCGAGCTGCGGTTACAAAAGAGGGCTTGGAGTATGTTCGGGCTGCGCTACAACCGGTGGACTTAAGACCAGAAGCCAAAGAAGACCTCGAGTATCTATCGAAGCGTCTTAATCTTGGGTACCGTTATGCTGGTACTGTGTCAGCTCTGCACAGTGCTTATAGGGATTGTGCAGCACAAGACTCCGCCCACGCTCAACAAGCGGTTCAGCAAGCCCGCCAGCGCCTTGGCGAAACGCTCAAGTACATGAATACCCATTTCGAATTTCGGATGGCCGACTCTAGCGGAGGGGACCAGTCAACCTGGCGTTACTATACGACACTGATCGGCGAGAAAATCGATGAAATCGAAAAGAGTTTGACAGCAAGCCAGTGACCACCGGTTGATTTCCGCATTCAGCAGCCAGAGGGAAGGGTTCCCGCGCTAGCCCCATGAAACAAAAGGGCAACGCAAAAACACCAGCAGATTGCGCAACGGCGGCCCCACCTTTTCCTTTTCATATCGTCTTCCCCTCCCAGTATTTGTCCCTTATTTTGTGGTCCCCCATTTTGTGTGATGGATAGATTCCATCGCTCCCTTGAGAAGGTCTCTTTGTTTCTGACTGTTTTGATCCCCTTTCATGGGGTAAAATCTACTTCTATTGTTGAATGCTAGATCTCTCTAGGCGGGAGAGTCAAGGGCTGACAAGCACTGAGGATGAGGTCAAGAGCCGGCTTTGAACTCTGGAAAAATTTCATGGGGACAATTCCTCCGGCAGCCAACTGAGATTTCACGTAAACAAAAAGGAGAGAAGATCTATGACGAAAGAAACGAACACCCAGATTATCACCGTGTTAGGTCCACTCTCCCCCGAGCAAGCAGGTTTTACCCTCTGTCATGAGCACTTGCTTTGTGACCTCTGGCCTCTGTTCCCGAGCTACAACAACATCTTAGATGATGAAAACTTGGCGATTCAGGAACTGAAGCTCTATAAGGAAGCTGGAGGGCAGACCTTAGTAGATTGTACCAGCATCGGTCTGGGCAGGAACCCTCAGGCGCTGTGCCGGATTTCTCAGGCGACAGGCGTGAACATTGTAATGGGTACGGGCTGGTATCGAGAGGAAGTCTACCCCGCTTACATCCAGGAAAAGTCTACGGATGAACTTTCAGCCTTGATGGTGCAGGAGATCCAGGAAGCTGTGGAGGGTACTGATATCCGTGCCGGCCACATTGGTGAGATTGGGACTGAGCGCTATTACATCACTCCTGCTCAAGAGCGTGTGTTTCGAGCTGCGGCCCGAGCTCAGAAGCAAACGGGAGTGAGCATCTGGACGCACACCACCCATTTTGGTGAATTGGCTCTGGAACAAATTGCGCTGCTTGAGGAGGAGGGGGTGCCAGCCGACCGAATTGTCATTAGCCATATGGGAGACCGCCTACAAGTCGATCGCTTTCGCGCCATTGCGGAAAAAGGGGTATATCTGGGC
>JALLOM010000182.1 GCA_027717865.1 Acidobacteria bacterium AH-259-O06
CGATTTGTCGCTCTCAACGGCACGCTACGGCGAGAAAATCGGGGTCACGAAGATCGCTGGCCCACTTCACCCGTCAAGATTCAGGCCGTGCGCAGCAAAGGCGTGGCGGAAAGACCCTTTGTTAATATTCCGGTCTCCCTGGCCCGGGCTCTGGATATCAAAAAAGGCGAGGTCGTGGAGTGGAAAATCGTCGATCGATCCCGCTTGCTCCTGGTTCGACAGCCCCAGCCATCACCTCTGAAGCCTCAAAAAAAGAAGTAGGGGGTTTTTCAGCAGAATCTAATCCGAAGGATAGATGGGGCGATTCTACCTACGATATTGAACCTGAAGTTAGAGTCAATTTCCCCTGGGCACAAGGCGCTTGAGTTCCTCAAACCAGTTGAGGACAACGTTTGCCACATCACTGTTCGGCGCCAGCGGAGGCCGGGCGGCCGCAACTCCTCGGGATCGAACACCCAGCCGCCCTTGATCACCCGCCAGATCGTCTTGCGAGCGCTTCATGTCTGCGGGTTAATCTGACTGAGTCATCCCGAAGGTCTGTCGCCAGAAGGCCAGCACCCGCCGTTCGTATTCCTCAGGGGCCGTCTTAAAGCCCCCATGCGGGGCTCCCGGGATTTGCCATAACTCCTTCGGCTCGCGTGCCGCCTCATAAAGCACTTCCACTGCGTCGCTTGGAAACACATCGTCTTCGAGGTCATCGATGAGAAAGATCGGGCGCGGACTGATTTGGCCGATGACTTTAACAGGCGACACCTCGTCAAGGTCGACACCCAGGCGGAGCTCACAGAAGAACTTGGTCACAGGCGCGAAGGGAAAGCTAGGCAAGCCAACCCCTTCCGCGGGGTGTTCGAAGGCATAGGCAATGGCGCTGGGTAGGTCTTTGAAGGGGATTTCCGCTACCACGCCCTTTATCTCCGGCGTTTCCGCTGCCGCTAGGATGGCTGATACCGCCCCCAACGAGCCGCCTTGCACGCCGATCCGCTCTGGGTCGACATCGGAGCGAGTCTTGAGATAGTCCACCGCACCCTCGATATCCCACGGCTCCTTGGCCCCGAGCGTGGACTCGTCGCCCTCGCTCTCACCACGGTAGCGAAAGTCGAACATCAGTACGGAGAAGCCGTCCTTGTGCAGATAGTTGGCGTGGGGCAGCATCCGACTACGCTCGCTGCCCCTGCCGTGAGCCAGGATCACAGTCGCGCCATTTGTGCTGGAAATGAACCACCCAGCCAGCCTCAAACCATCGCGGCTCTGGAAGTGAACGTCCTCCAATGGCAGATCGAACTGTGACGTGTCGTACGGCGATTCTCCCAGCGGTGGGTGGATGCCCCGATCACAACCGATCCAGCCGAACACGATGAGCACAGCGGCTGGGACCACGAGGGCAATGGTTACTGCCCAATAAATCTTTCGTTTCAGAACCATAGCTTACCGCCGATATACTTCTCCCATCCCGGCTTGGCCGAGCTTCTCTAGGATTTTGTAGTGGGAGATGGTCTTACCGATCACGCTTGTCTCCTCCCCGACGTGACTTTTTGTAGATGGTAGACCTTCAGGGGGTTAAAGGCAATGGGAATGACAATGAGCAAGAATCATGCTCCGGCGGGCTGCGGCTTTGGGAGACATAAAATTACTTCTTGATCGGAAGGAAAGAACTATTCCCGAGGAAGCGCTTCCTTTAGAACCCGCAGCACGTTTTCGCCCATGATCTTGCCAATGTCTTCTTCGGAAAACCTTTCAGATAACAGGGCCTCGGTGATCTGTACGATCCCTGTAGTGTCGAATACGGCAGGAACCCCACCGTCGAAGTCTGAACCAAGTGCCACGTGGTCAACCCCAACCAAGTCAGCGGTATAGCGTATAGCCTTGGCGATAGATTCGGCATCGGTGCCGCAAACGGCAGTCGACCAATAGCCGATACCGATAACGCCTCCGGTCTGAGCAATGCGACGAACGGGTTCGTCATGTAGGTTGCGTGGGTTGTCACACGTACCCCGTAGGCCCGTATGGGAAACCGCAATCGGGCGCGCGGCTATGTCGAGAACGTCATCCATGAGGTCAGGGGACGCATGGGCTAAGTCCAGAATCATATTTAATTGTTCCATGCGCTGAACGACCTGTTTTCCAAATTCAGACAACCCGCCTTTTCGTTCCCCATGGGCTGAGCCACCCAGCTCGTTGTCAAAGAAATGGGTGAGTCCTATCATCCGGAACCCCGCCTCAAAAAGCACGTCGACATTTTCTAGTTTGCCCTCAAGGCAGTGCGCGCCCTCGATCCCGAGAAAGCCTCCCACTATGTCCGGATTGTTCTTTCGTTGCTCGACATATTGACATATTGTTCGAGATCGTTGCTGGATTTAACGAGTACCAGCTTCCCGTTAGACGCTGCCGCCGTCTCGGGCAATCTGTGGGCCTGGTACAGGGCGCGCTCCTTCAGACTCGTCCAGGTTGACACTGGCCGGAGCTGGCCGAATGAAAGCAACGTGATCAAATCGAAGGCATCACTTGAAGTGCTTTCAATGTTATAACCCCGGGGCAATTTCGTCACCACTGTAAAGGCTTGTAGCGCTACGTTGCCTTTAACCAGGCGCGGAATGTCTACGTGGCCATCCGTGCCGTAATCGAGCAAGTCCCGGTTCCAGAGCAACGAATCGGCATGAAGATCGGCGATGAAGAGGCTCTGGTGGAGCTCTCTGGCTCGCTCGGAGGCTTCATAGGGAGGTGGAGAGACCACAGAATTCAGCCGTTTTGCCACCTCAGTGGGGACGATGCCAAAGAATACAAAGGCTCCTATTAAAGCCAGGAGGAGGACGAGAATGCCGACAGGCTTAAGTACTTTCATCGGTTCTCCTTAGCGGACTATTTATTGAGACAACGCGAGAACAGCCGCATATACGCCTTGGACCACCATGGCCATGCGCTGGTAGTCCAGAGTCGCAGGAGTGTCTCTTGGAGTGTGGTAATTCCCATTCCGGTAGAAGGAAGTATCACTGATCATCACCGCTTTGTAACCCGCTTCCCAATAGTAAAGATGATCCGACCAATCGATTCCCGGAACAAATGCTGGCGCGTTGATCGAATAAACTGGCAGGACTGAGCCTGCAAGCATCGCACTCTTGACGCGGCGGACGGTTAAACCCTGATCGAGCTTTCCGATAACGACAATGAAGTTTCCGCGAGATGGGTAAAACAGTTTCAAAAGCGATAAAGGAAAGCGTTGACTATTGTCGGCGTCACTAAAGAATCCGATCATTTCCAAGGAAAACATCACGCGAACTACAACGCCGTTCTCTTTGAGCGAAGCGGCATGGACGGCACTACCCGTATTTTGAGTGCGGAAATGTGGTGGCTCTTCCAAGGTATACGCCACCAGCTCCACACGCATTGGCAAGGGTGCTTTATCCAGCAGGTATGCCAGCTCGATCAGCCCCCCGACGCCACTGGCGTTGTCATCCGCGCCAGGCAGCTCACCAAAAGCGTCGTAGTGTGCACCGACCACAATACGTTCCTTCGTCTCCGGCCCAAACAGAGCGATCACATTACAATACGTCTTCTCTTGCACCTCATAACACTGATCTAACACTTCCCCGCCGCTCTGCTTAAATTCCGTCCGAATGTAGTCAGCAACACGGTCCAGGTTATCGGTGTGGGATTCGTTTCGTGGAAAAAAGGTTTCCGATAGTGTACGCACGTGCTTCTCTAGCCGGATTGGATCGATTGATGGTGTCAATCTCACCGTTGGTTCTCTCAGCACAGGTTGGGTAATCAAGACCCACAGCGCCACCAGTAAAACCATGAGTCCAGAAAAAGCAATCAACACCCAAACACTGAACTTACGCATTTTGCTTATGCCTTTCGTTTGAACGACGAGCGGATCTACAGGAATAAACCCATCCGATCAAGAAGGGCTTCCTATTGGTAACGATCATTACCTTCTAGTCGCACAGGTTACCTGGGGCGAAAGGATGCGATTACAAAAAGCGTGACAGTTTCTTGGCTGGCACATTTGCACGACAATCTCTATTGCTGAGTTAAGTCTCGCAAAAAATCATGGACCGCCGCTTCGTATTTGGGCGGATTCATGTTCCAGGACCGGATGTGAGTGGCACAGGGGACACGATGATAGATCACGATGTCTGGACGGGCTTTCCAAAGTGCGTCGCTCGTTTCCACCGGAACGACAGTGTCAGCGTCGCCATGGAACAAGAGAATAGGGACGGCCAACTTGTCGGCACGGCTGAGGTAGTCAAGAGCCTTCCAATCGATACCGAACCGGAGTCCTGCGATGATTTTGCCGACCGCTATGAAAAGGCCGAGGCCCCGCTGACGAGCTCGCAGATCAATGCTGGCATTAAAGTTAAGCATCGGAGCATCGAGGATTACACCTCGCACGTTCTCGGCCAACCGAGACTGGTAGAGAAAGTTTGTAATTATTGCCCCGCCCATGCTGTAGCCGAAGAGAATAAGCTCTTCAGCCCCATGATCAATGGCGTACTTGACCGCTCCTTCAAGATCTTTCCATTCGGTTTGACCAAGTCGGTGCAATCCATCCTTACTTGCTGGTGCGCCCACATCGTTCCGGTAGCTGATGATCAAAGAGAAGAGTCCTAACTGGGCTGCCGTAGGGAGTATAGGAATCGCACGCCAAGAGTGCCGCGGAGGGGCGTCGCGCTTACCATGCACGAAGATAACCCAAGTGGTACGAGACCCCTCCATGAACCAAGCAGGGAAGGCACCTAATGGAGAGGAAAAGGACATCTTCTGAGTTGGAAGACCGAAGGCCAGCTGTGGGTCATCGGGGAAGGCAAAGAGGTATAACCCGACCATATCTCCAGGTTCTGGCTTTCCCATCAGCGGCCGAAACTTACGGACCACCTGTTGGTCGCTGATGTGGAGAATCTCACCAACTTGCGCATAACCTCCCTCCCACCGCAAACCCCAGATGCCACCTTTTGTCCAATCATCCCTGTCGGTCTGAGGCGTTACGTGCAAGGTGATCTGATCTTCTTCTAAGGTGATGACCTCAACGTTGGGACGCGGGTCATCTTGTTTGGGCTTCAGTGCTCTGTCTCTGATCTCGTTAGAGACATACCACCCACCCCCTAACAGGACGGCCATTACGACTAGCACAACCGCGAAAATCGCGGCTCTCCATCTCAGCAAACGCATCATTCACACCTGAATCACAGCAGCATCGGCTTGTCCCCGTCAATAAAGGTGATTCTCATTTCGGCCAGAGAGGGGTGCAGGAAGCCCAGCCCATGTTTGCCACTAACAGCGCTACGGATGAAAGGCCCAACCTTCAGTGAAAACATTGGAATTACAATCAGAATATGACCGCTCTTTATAAGCGTCAAGACAAATCAGAGCTCCGATCACTTGGGAGAGCGGTATGTTGGTCTCAGAGCGTATGAATCAAATCGGGGAGTTGGGATATCCGATATTCCTTGAACTCAGCATCATGCATGGAGTAAATCCAGAAGCCATGCCATTCAAATTCATCAAAGGTCAGTTTGCTCCGCGGCTCGGCAGACTCGACAGCGACTCCGTCCAATTTATCCCCACTGATTTTTCTCTGTCTGCATTGCTGTCTTGGAAAACCGTTCTGGCTTGTGCCACTCTCTCGATCACGGTACTAACAAGTGGAATTACCGTAGCCCAGCAGACCAACCTTTATGTAGTGCGCGATACCGTCACCGACTGTCTAAATGTGCTGAGTACCTTGTTAAAGCCCGGATTGCGAGTGGTCCTCTGTTTCGTCCCAGGCTCAATCCTCGCAGCCGGCGCCTGGCTAATCCGGCGATGGACACAGTGGATTGGAAGCATTGCGTCATTTGGTCGTTTTGCTACAGTAAAAGCGACATGACCCAACGATGTAAAAATTGTGGCTGGAGAACGTAGTTTCGCCCGCGCAATCACAATTACCAAAACTAAATAACCCCTTACCATCATCCGTCTCTTTGCCTACTTACCCATTACCTTTCGGTTACCTTTCTCGGGCTGTTTTTAACGTACATGTCCCTCCAGTCAGTCCAGCGGCGTTATTAAGGCTGCTGAGAAAGATCGTTGATAGGTTGTTTCACGGGTTTTTCTGCAGGCAGTACAGTTTCACTTCGCGAGAGAGCATTAGAAACAGGCCAATTGGGAAAGTCAGAACTATAAGCGCCATTCTTGCCCAGTTCTTCTTTTGCATAAGTTGTGAATACAGTCCGTAGATTCCGGCGGACCAGATGAGCACGAAGACTATTCTTATGGGATCACCCCCCATAAGAGCAGCCAACGCAACCAACACATTGACCACGACGATGATGATCAAGTAGGTTTTGATATCCTTCGGAAGTTCTTGCTTATAGTACGAACTCTCAACTGTTCCTTTTTCAAAGTCATATCCGCAATCACATCGTTGAGCTGTATCAGGATTGATCAACCCGCAACGTGGACACTTCATTCTCCTCCCATTGAAAAATTAGCAAACTACCAATAATCTTACAATGTTTACAGGGGATGGGCGCCGTCCCTGTGGACATGTGCCTTGACTATGCCAACTGAATTGGGAATAACACTGCTTGCTTCCGTCTCCGATGGCTGTGCTAGATTCTGATTCACTTGCAAAGCCACATTCCCCAGTTCCCGAAAAACGGCATTCTCGGAAAGTTCCCGATCCGAACTCGACCAGCGCCCTTCTTTCTACCAGCTGGCGCTTGGTATAGATGGTCCACGCAGGTATACTGGACGCAGCCTGAGATGAGTCTTCTTCGCCGATTCTTGATTCGCGCCGCCCAGGAACTGGGCCATAACCCGAAAGCCCGCGCCAAGGCCTCGCAGGTGCTGGAAGAAGACGTCAAGCCCCGCGCCAAGCAGGCTTGGCGAGAGGCTCAACCCAAAATCGAAAACGCGAAGCTCGGACTCAAGCGTTTCGCGCAAAGGGTGCGCGACGAATACCGCAA
>JALLOM010000183.1 GCA_027717865.1 Acidobacteria bacterium AH-259-O06
CTCTTCCTTAATTCTCTCGAAAATCAGGACATTGGCATCCACTGCCATCCCAATCGTCAATATGACCCCGGCAATTCCCGGAAGAGTCAAGGTGGCGTGAACGGAAGCCAACACTGCCAGAAGGACGAGAAGATTCAAGATCAGACAAACAATCGCATTGATGCCTGAGAATCTATACACAAGCAACATCCCCGAAACGACCAGCACAAGACCCACCAATGAGGCGACCATACCTCTTTGGATGGAATCCATGCCGAGAGAAGGTCCAATCATCCGGTTCTCCAGAATACGAATGGCAGCCGGAAGGGCACCAGAACGCAATACCAGAGCCAAATCTTGTGCTTGCTCGGGCGAAAAGCTCCCCGTGATTCGTGCGCCCTCCGAATCTATTTGTTCACTAATATTCGGAGCCGAGCGAATTTCCTCGTCCAGGACAATGGCCAGTCGATTCCCCACATTTTGGCCGGTGACCCGGCTAAACAACCTCACCCCTTCAGGGTTGAGGGAAAACTCGACTTCTGAGCGGCCCGTGAAGTTATCCAGCGAGGGACGGGCATTCTTGAGATGCTGGCCAGTGATGGATGGAGCTTTGCGGACCACCATATACGTCGTCTGATTCCCGGTCTCACTCGTGTCAAGATAAGGCAGGATTTCGTAATCTGAAGGGAGGGAATTGTTAAGGGCTTCGAGAGCGGCCTCCCGAGTGCGATAGGGTCCCCCATTGCTCGGATGGACAAGCTTGAGCTCCAGTCGCGCCGTCCTTTTGATCAGGTTAAGGACACGATCGAAATCCTCGACCCCCGGTAATTCCACAATGATTTGATCTTTCACATCACCGCTGCCATAAATCTGGATGGTGGGCTCCGCCACACCGTACTGGTCGACTCGCTTTTGAATCGTTTCTTTGGCTTGCCGCACTGTCAAATCAGCCAGATCTTTTTTCGCCCCGGCGTTCATTAACATCGCTACATCGACTTCTCCTTCACGAAAGCGAGTGTGATAAGTCCACCTTACCGAATATTGGTCTAAGTAATCTTCCAATTCCTGCTGCTGGTCCTGAAGCACTCCCAGAATCTCGATTCCGAAGTCCTGTGTAACCTGTGTGCGAGTAAAGACAATTCCCTTCTCTTGCAGGTCCCCTTCAATGCGCTCTCGATCCTGGTTGACTTCTGCCTCAAAGGCGTCGTTTGTCATGACCTGCAGAACCAAGTGAACGCCACCCTTGAGATCCAGACCTAAATTGATTTTTTCAGAGGGTGGATAGGAGAGAAAAATGCTGACGACCACAACCACTAAAATGAAAATCAATCGATATTTTAGATTTCGTTTCATGACTTCTTGGGGGGCCGTGTCTTTAAAATTTAAAACCCACGGCCCCTAGTTCGTGAAATTCCAATTTTTGGTCCGTCGTTTGGGTTAGTTTTTCGAGGGTTCAAAAATTGGAATTTCACGCTCTGACCCCCCCGCCCTAGTTCTCCGGTGTTGATTGTCGGGAGGCGATAGCGTTTTTTGAGATTTCAATCTTAACTTGGTCCGCCACTTTGAGAAGAAATATATTTTCTCTCACTCCTGCAATCGTTCCATGGATTCCACCGTTGGTAATCACCTTGTCACCATTCTTGAGATTGCTGATGAGCGTTTCCAGGCTCTTTTGCCGCTTTCGCATTGGACGAATAATCAAAAAATAGAAAATCCCCACGATGAGGACGAAAGGCAAAAACAAGGGGAGTCCTGGAGCCGGGGACGAGCTTTGCTGCGCCATCATATAGGGAATCATGGGCCTTTAAAAACCGCTGAGTATATCACACATTTTGGTTCATTCGGCGTACTGCTCGCGGAAACGCTCCTCTAGTTCCGATAGGGAATTGAGCGCGATACTGTTTCGAATCTTCCTCATGAAGTCAAGGTAAAAAAAGACATTATGATAGGTATTTAAAATGCTTGAAACAATTTCCCCCGAAATGTACAGATGTCGAAGATAGCTGCGACTATAGCGCCTGCACACCAAACACTTGCAGTTTGGATCCAGAGGTCCTTCATCATCCCGATATCGTGCGTTCTTGATGCTGATTCGCCCAACGGAAGTAAAGAGCGTTCCGTTTCGTGCATTTCGGGTAGGAAGGACACAATCGAACATATCCATTCCCTGCTTGACACAAGAAAGCAAGTCTAAAGGAGTGCCCACACCCATGAGATAACGAGGCTTATTCCCCGGCATCAAGCCGTTCAGATGTTCAATCATTTCGTACATGAGAAGCTTCGGTTCTCCTACACTGAAGCCACCCAGCGCAAGTCCGGCAAAATCGATCTCACAAAGCCGCTCCAGACTCTCCTTTCTCAGCTCAAAGAAAACACTGCCCTGAACAATCCCGAACAAGGCCTGTCGCCCGCCTTGATAAGCACTCTTGCAGCGCTGGGCCCAGCGTACCGACCTCCGCATAGACTCCCTGGCTTCGCGCTCCGTCACTGGATATGGCGTGCACTCATCAAACACCATGATAATGTCTGAACCGAGCGTCTGCTGGATTTGAATGGACTTCTCTGGTGAAATGAAGTGGTAACTTCCGTCCAGGTGGGATTGAAATTCTACGCCTTCTTCGGTGATCTTCCTGAGCGCCTGATGACTGAAGACCTGGTAACCTCCGCTATCGGTAAGAATCGCCCGGTTCCATGACATAAA
The DNA here is from genome assembly GCA_027717865.1 of Acidobacteria bacterium AH-259-O06. Classification (GTDB taxonomy): domain Bacteria; phylum Acidobacteriota; class UBA6911; order RPQK01; family JADFOI01; genus JALLOL01. Next base: position 2,681 of record JALLOM010000183.1, read on the forward strand.
CCGGTGAAGCCCGCCCTGCCGAAGAATAACCTCTTGCCCCGGACGAAGATAGAGATGGTAGGTGTTCGCCAAGATAATGCGAGCATCCAGCTTTTCCAGTAGTTCGTGGGGCATTGCCTTGACGGTGCCGGCTGTTCCGACAGGCACAAAAACTGGAGTCTCGATGTCACCATGAGGGGTCTGCAGAACTCCGGAGCGGGCGTCAGTTTTCTCATCTCGAGCCAGAACTTGAAAGGAGACGGGCATTTCGTTCAGCCTTTGAGGTGTTGAGCTGGCTGACAGCTGACAGGATTTGTGAGACGCGAGCCAGGAGTCAGGAGCCAGGAGCCAAAATTCAGAAGCCAGAATGCTGACCAGCTGACCTCCATTGTGGCTCGGCCCGTCAGCTGGTGAGCTGTCAGCTGTCAGTTGTCAGCTGTCATTTCCCAGCGAGCTCGATGCGGAAAAGGCTTGCATTGTCTACCAGATAGAGTACATCCCCTTCTTTGTTGTAAGCGAAACCGACCAGCATGGGACCAGAAACGGTCAGCTCAGGAGCACCATTTCGAAACGTGTACAGTCCTTTTTTGCCTCGCCACGAAGCTGCAACCTGAAGGTTCCCTTCCGGATCAAACCCCAACCCTTGGGGTCGGCCCAGGCCTTTGAAGAACACCTTAACCTCACCTTTGGAAGAGATCCGATAAATACAATCTTGAGTTGCCAGGGTCGGACCGGTCACAAAAAGAGTGTCATCTGGAGCTACTGCCAGATGGTAGGCGGAAACACTGGGTTCCAACTCACACAGAACACTCGGGTCCTTTCCCGGGTTCACTTTGTAGATCTTTCCGCTTCGGTCTCCCACCAAGAGATTCCCTCGCGAGTCAAAAACTAATCCGGTTGCTAATCCGAGTCCGTCCACGTATTTCTCAACCTGTTTATCGAAAGTGGACCGATACACAGTGCCTGTGTGTCGGCTGGTGATGTAAAGGCAGTCGTCCCGCCCAATGGCCAAGCCGGTCGGATTGATGACCTCAGCAAGAAAAGGGTGCTTGCTGCCATCGGCATAAACCACAAAGACGCTAAAGGGCACCTTTTCTCCACGAGTTCCACTGTAGGTCACGTAGACGTTACCCATCGAGTCCAGCACAGGATTGGCCACTGGATGAAGCTCGGAAGCCACGATCCGACCTACCTTCAACTGGATACGTTGTTCTTTTTGATTGCGGACGATTAGACCGTCTCCGCATCTTTCAGGGATCTTGATTGTCACAATACTAGGAGAGGTCCCCAGGATATCGGCTTTGATACCGCCCACCTCGACCTCAACCCCCGAGGGATTCTGAAGCCCCTCCACTTCTACACGAACGGTTCCCCCCGGGAGTGCCATATAGGGAGTCACTGCCTTAATTTTCATGAGGATCAACTATATCATGTGGACAATCCCCCGCCAAAAAGTGTTCATGGTAGACTGGTTGTTTTGGTATGGGCGACGATTCTCGAAGTGACGGCTGCATCCGAATTCTGGGAGCGCAGCAGAACAATCTGAAGAATATTGACGTCGAGATCCCGATCAACCGCCTCACTGTGGTGACTGGAGTCAGTGGATCGGGCAAATCAAGTTTGGCCTTTGACACGCTTTACGCAGAAGGCCAGCGTCGATACGTGGAATCACTGTCGGCTTACGCCCGGCAGTTTTTGGAGCGAATTAACAAACCTCGCGTTCGTGAGATCACCGGAATTAGCCCGGCTGTTGCCATACGACAGAAAAACACAGCCCGTAACCCTCGTTCCACCGTAGGAACGGTGACAGAGATTTACGATTACTTGCGCCTACTCTATGCGCGGGTCGGTACTATCTTATGTCGCGAGTGTGGAAGGGAGGTTAAAAAGAACACGATTGACGAGGTTGTTGAACAGGTGATGGCTCTGGCGGAAGGGACTCGAATCTACATCACCTTCCCTTTCAAGGGCAGCCGCCTGGACCTAAACTCAGACAGTCGAGACGTCCCTTTGAATCTGATCGTGGAAAATCTTTTGAAAGAGGGTTTCTATCGTCTGATCCTAGGGGAGATTCCAAAATCGCCCATTCTGCAGCTCCCAGAATACAGGCCTCAATCGATTGAGGAACTCGAGCAGGCACAGGTGTTGGTGGATCGACTGGTAATTCGCCCAGACCTTCGAGATCGGCTGGCGGACTCACTTGAGCTGTGCTATCGAGAGGGCAGTGGAGTTGCCATGGTCTATGTTCTTGACGTCAAAGCCGACGGAAAATCCGCAAAGCCGCAACGCTTTACAGAAAGATTCGAATGCCAGCATTGCAACATTTCCTACCGTTCTCCTGAACCTCGACTCTTTTCATTTAACAACCCATTTGGCGCCTGTCCGACATGCCAGGGTTTTGGAAACACTATCACCCTCGATCCGGATCTGATCATCCCCGACCCGAACAAGAATATTCACGAAGGGCCCATCCAGCCTTTTACAAAACCCCGCTACCGCCGCTTTCAGAAGAAACTCGAAGCTTACGCGCGGGAAAAGAAGATTCCACTCGACAAGCCGTTTTGCCAGCTTTCAGACAGCGTGCGACGCAAGATCTGGAACGGAGAGGGACATTTCCCCGGTGTGAAGGGTTTCTTTGGCTATTTGGAGAGAAAAAAATACAAGATCCACGTCCGCATCTTCATCAGCCGGTATCGCGCTTATACCTTGTGTCCCGACTGTGATGGAGAGCGTCTCTGTCAGGAGGCCAGAGACGTTTACCTGGACGGCAAAAGAATTAGCCGGCTGACAGCCCTGCCCATCTCCGAATTTCAGAAATTCTTCTCCAAACTCCGTCTCACTCCTTCCCAGCTCAGCATTGCCGAAAAGGTTGTGAGGGAGATTAAGCAGCGTCTGAATTTCCTGATAAAGGTCGGTTTGGAATATCTCACTTTGGATCGTCTGACTTCGACACTGAGCGGCGGAGAGATGCAGCGTATTCACCTGGCAGCTTCTCTGAGCTCTTCTCTGGTTGGTACTCTTTACGTCTTGGACGAACCATCGATAGGTCTACATTCGAGGGATGAGACCCGGCTCATTGAAATCCTTAAAGAGCTTCGTAACCTCGGAAACACCATCGTGGTCGTGGAACACGAAAAAGAGATGATCGAGAACGGCGACCGCATCATCGATATGGGACCCGGGGCAGGGGAACAGGGTGGAAAGGTGATACACAATGGAGATTTGTCTTCACTGCTGGACAATGAAGCTTCTCTTACGGGACAGTATCTCACCGGAAAGCAGAAGATTCCTACACCGGTCTTCCGCCGCTCCAGTAACAGACATTTCCTGACGATTCGCGGTGCTCGCCAGCATAACCTCAAAAACCTAACGGTGCGTATTCCCTTGGGAGTTCTAGTGTGCGTCACTGGAGTCTCAGGATCCGGCAAGTCTACGCTGGTCAACGACGTCCTTTACGCCGGCCTGAAAAAACTCAGAGGGGAATGGAAAGACAAGGTTGGTGAATTCGATTCCATCGAAGGGGCAACACACATGAGCGAGATCCTGTTAGTGGATCAGACGCCAATTGGCCGGACGCCTCGTTCCAACCCGGTCACTTATATTAAAGCCTTCGACGAGATCCGGAGGACTTTTGCCTCTTTAAGAGAGGCGCACTCACAGAATCTGTCTCCAGGACATTTCTCTTTTAACATCCCCGGCGGGCGCTGTGTAAGCTGTGACGGTTCAGGCACGATGACTGTCGAAATGCAGTTTCTGGCGGACGTCGAGCTCATGTGCGAGGACTGCAATGGTGCCCGCTTTACAAACAAAATCCTACAAATCACCTACAAAGGGAAAAATATCGCCGAGGTCTTGGAAATGACCGTCCAGGAAGCCATTGACTTCTTCAAGGCCCACGCTTCGTTAGTGCGCAAGTTGAAGGTCCTCGACGAGATTGGTCTGGGTTATCTACGTCTGGGGCAATCGGCAACCACCTTGTCGGGAGGTGAGGCACAGCGGATTAAACTCGCCTCCTATCTCTCCCAAAAAATCTCCAAACGTCCGCTTTTCATTTTCGATGAGCCTACCACAGGGTTGCACTTTGACGACATCAGCAAACTACTGCGGGCCTTTGATCGTCTCATCTGCGAGGGGGCTAGCGTGATCGTCATCGAGCACAATCTTGATGTCATCAAATGCGCGGATTGGATTATTGATCTAGGGCCGGAAGGGGGCACAGGGGGAGGCCAACTCATCGCCAAGGGGCCTCCCGAAGCCATTGCTGCCACCGCTCACTCCTACAC
>JALLOM010000184.1 GCA_027717865.1 Acidobacteria bacterium AH-259-O06
GTGAGATCCTGCTTAACCGAGATCCTTGCACGCTGACATCAGGATTTGCAGGTCAGCCCTGATGCGATTAATCTTGGCCTTTAAATCCTCCGCTTCGTGTACCTGGTCCTTAACGTTAATCAGAGAAACGACGGGAAATCCCAGTTCGATTGTCGAGAGGGTGGCACCTCTCTGTAGGAGGGGTATGAGGTCCAGCCAGCTATTTTTCATTTTTGTGTGGTTTTTTTGAATCAGCCAGCAACCAAGCTGCTTGAGAGTTGGCCCCTGTCCAGACAGCCGAGGTAGTCGAGTTGGCCAATGTTTCCAACAGCTTACAACCGAGCTGGCAAACCGAGGCAGGCCGAGGTAAGCTAGCTTGGTTGAAAATTGAAAGACCGAGTCTGAAGTGAGTTTAGACAAGCACTTCTTCCTTTTCACTTTATTTTTGGCGCTTACGCTGACTTTCCAGCTACCTGTTCTGGCGCAAGAGGATTCTTCACCCGTCCCCAGGTCTTCAGCAGAACAAGTGGGGATGTCATCCGAAAAGCTCCGCCGCGCTGTCGAAACAGTAAAAGACTGGCTGGATACCGACAAGATTGTGGGTGCGGTCATGCTCATTATCCGTCACGGCAAAGTGATACTGCATGAGGCTATAGGGTGGAGCGACAAAGAAAAGGACCACCCCATGCAAGTGGGAACCATTGTCCGCATGCGCTCCATGACAAAGCCGCTAATAGGAACTGCCGTCCTCATGCTGATGGAGGAGGGTCGTCTGCAACTCCAGGATAAAGTATCCCAGTATCTTCCCTCCTTTGATAATCCCAAATCAAGAGACATCACCATCTTTCAGCTCCTGACCCATACTTCCGGCATCACGGGAAGCATTTATAACAACCTGGAGGGAACAAAATATGCTTCCTTGCGTGAGGCGGTTGACGACGTAGGGAGAATGGGTCCCTCATTCAAACCAGGGACGGAGTATCACTATAGCGACCCCGGCTCCAGCACTCTGGGCGCGCTCGTCGCGGAGATTTCGGCCGTGCCTGCCGAGGAGTTCATTCAGAAGCGCATTCTGGATCCGCTTGAGATGAAAGATTCTTTTTGTAATCTCGGACTCGATGATCCAAGGAAATCCCGGGTTGGAGCGACCTATCGACGTGATTCCAGCAAGTGGAAGAAATACTGGGACCACTCCCAACCACAGCTGCTCCCTTTTTTCCGAGCTTCCGGAGGTTTGTACTCCACGGCCATGGATTACGCCAGATTCATGACCATGATGCTTCAACGGGGCCGAGTTGGGACAAAGCAGCTGCTATCTCCGCTCACGGTCCAGCTGGCCACCCGGGCGCACTCAACGTACGTTTACGATGCAGCCCGTCTGCGGGAGAGGTTCAGCTTCTATGGCCTACACTGGAGTGTGGTTACGGATAAGTATCGTTCCATTCCTGGGCTGGTCTCTGCGGGATCCTTTGGCCATGGTGGCTCTGACGGCACGCTGGCCTGGGCCGATCCTCAACAGGATCTAATCCTCATTTACCTGACTCAGTCAAGGGGTGACCAGACACGCTGGCGTTTTCGGAATCTTGTTTACGCCGCGATCATGGAATAACCGAGAGTGAAATCCTAGAGTAATACTGCGAACCTTGGCAACGAGGGCAAATGAATCCATACCACAGTGACTACAACTCCCTCCAGAAACTCGAGATTGTTCGTGACAACGGGGGTGAGTATCCCTTCAATCAGCTAGACAGAACATCAGCTAAACGTACGACGTTTCTTCAGGCCACAGAATTCGGACTCTCGCCTGATGGGAAGATGGTTCTTGACCTTAGCGACGAACTGGATGCTCTAAAGAACCCTAATTTCGGAACTCCGCAATCAATTCCCATGATGGATTGTTGTGACCGACGTCAATGGCGGCCAGCTTCATATGGAATAGCGATGTGCTCGTAACTCTATCTGGCTCCCCGCAAGAAGACACCAACATCAATGCACCAAGCACGAATGAAATCCTCATTGATTTGCTCCTATTCACGATTTCCTTAACTGCCTGGGTCTGAGTTTGATGAGGATATATCCAGGCGTGGATCACGCTATATCCTTCTCAGATAGGGCAATGTGACCTCACATCTATTCGCTTTATTTGCACCCACGTGAGGGATCCCTTCCAGCTAATCTGCTCGTGGTATTTCTGCTTGTGGAACTCTACAATCCCACTGGCGCCTGTTAGTGTGCACCGCCCCAGCGCTGACCCAGAACAATTTTCAAAAATCCGCTGCAGTGAGCTTGCAGCTCACTTCCCTAGCAATACACCCCCGCTTCTGTTATTCTGCCTCCACAACGTAGAACCCCGATATCTTTAGGGAGGCCACCATGCGTATCAAGGTCGGCTGGATCGTTCTCGCCATCGGCGCACTATGGTATCTCCCCGGAACTCCTGGCACTGGCAGTGGGGAGCTTCATGCGCTACCGCAGGAGACCGAAGGCAGCACCAAGGACGCGACAGAGAAAGTCGTGCTGCATCTCGAGGAAGGCACGAACATGTCGGCGGCAGCCTCCCCCGACGGCCAGTGGATCGCCATCGACCTGCTGGAGGATCTCTGGCTCGTCCCAGCTGATGGTGGGGAAGCCCGGCGGCTCACCAGCGATCCCTCGACCGAACTCGACCCGCGCTGGTCGCCTGACGGCCAGCGTCTCGTTTTCAGCTCCGACCGCGCCGGCAATTTCGATCTCTGGGTCCTCGAGGTAGCCTCTGGCCAGATGTGGACACTGACCTCGGGACCGAGCAAAGACCGGGAGCCGGACTGGTCCCCCGACGGGAACTCGATCGCCTTCGTCTCCGACCGCCGGTGGGCCACAGGGGACCTGTATGTCGTCCCTGCCAGCGGGGGTGAGGTGAAGGCTCTGACCGCTGATCCCGCCTCAGACCTCCAGCCTGCTTATTCCCCGGACGGCCGCTGGATCGCATTTGCTTCCAATCGCAGCGGCGAATACCAAATCTGGAAGATTCCCACTCGAGGTGGCGAGGCTCAGATAGCAGTGGAGAGTGGCATTCGCAGCTACTGCCCCGCTTGGTCCAAGGATGGCAGACTGGTGTGGGGGCAATTCCCTCAACGAGGATCGAGGCGTCGCAGTTCGCGCGCGCAACTCTGGATTGGCAGCAACGGCCAGGAATCGGCGAGAGCCCTCACCGACCCGGCTGATCTCTTTCGCGTGCGCCCTTCTCGCTTGCCGAACGGTGACATTGTGTTCGTCGCCGATGGCAAAATCCACGCCGTCGATCCTGATACGAAGGCTTTGCGAGAGATCCCCTTCGAAGCCACCTTCACGTTCACAAAGAACCACTTCACGCCGCGCCCGCCGAAGCTCGTGGGGCCCGGGCGTTATGCGGTCCGCGGCATCCAGGCGCCCAAGATTTCGCGTGATGGCACTCGGGTCGCCTTTGCGGCTTTGGACGACATCTGGGTCCTGACCATCGGCAACCCCAAGCCGATTCGGATCACCGACGCCACGGCGGTGAACACCTGGCCAGCCTGGTCGCCTGACGGCCAGCGGATCGTCTTTTCATCGGATCGCGCGCGCGATTACGACCTCTGGTCCGTCTCCTCCTCCGGCGGCCAACCCATACGGCTCACGAGCATGGCCGGGAGCGAGGTGGGTCCTGTCTTCTCCCCCGACGGAGACAAGATCGCCTTCTCCCACTTTGGCATGCGCGAACATCATATCTACTGGATCCGCAAAGACGGCGGCGAAACGCACCTCCTCACGAGGATACGGGGTAGCTTCGATCCCTCTGCATCCTTCTCACCCGACAGGAAGCGGCTCTACTTTCCCGCCCGGGGGCCGGAGGGTACTCGCTCGGTCAACGTAGCCTACACGTCCTCTGGCGGGGGTGCACCGCGGTTCCTCACCCGGTCGCCCCGGGTGCTGTCGCAGCCCACTATATCGGCCGACGGCCGAAAGCTAATCTACCGCGACCTGGGACGACTCTGGCTTCAGGAGTTGTCGGCTGGCGGAGAACCTCAAGGCGACGCCCGTTCCCTGACCGAGGGGCTCGCCATCTACCCCAGCCTTTCCGGCGACGGCAAGCGACTCTGCTACCTCAGCCCCCAGGGGCTTTTTCTCCTCGACCTGGACAGCGGCAAGAGCACCCCCATCCCACTTGAGTTCCACTACGAGGTACCCGCGAACCGCTCTTCGCTCCTGGTGCGCAACGTCCGGCTTATCGACGGAACGGGCTCCCTACCCAAGGAGGCCGTGGACATACTTGTGCGTAACGGGCGGGTTGCCAGAGTCGCCCCCACCGGCAGAGTCCCGGCCCAGGGAATCAAAGTGCTCGAGGCCGCGGGCAAGACGGCGATTCCCGGTTTGATTGATCTTCACACTCACTCGAACCGGGGGTATGAGCAGCAGGCCCGCCTCTACTTTGGCGTGACCAGCTATCGCGACGTGGGGACGTCCTCCTATCATCTGCTGACTCGCGTGGAGGCGATTCACTCGGGACGAGAGACGGGTCCAAGGGTTTTCTATGCTGGCGAGGTATTCGACGGTCCCCAGGCGGGTTACGCCCAGGGGTTGTTGCGGCTGGAAATCGACAACGAGGCCCAGGCGATCGCTCATCTGGAGCGGCTGGCCGGGCTGGGATACCACGCCACCAAAGCCACGCTGAATGAAGGGATACCTGGCCCGCTACAGCAGGCCATCATTGACAAGAGCCATGCACTGGGACGTCCGGTAACCGGCCATTGGAGCGTCCAGGCCATCCTGCGCGGCACCGACGGCAACGAGCACATGCCCCAGGGTCGTTTCTTCCGCAGCCGGCCTTACGACGACTATCTACAATTGGCAGCCCGCAGCGGCATCTGGCTCACACCGACGCTTGGAGTCTTGATGCCACACAAGAGTCCGGAAGTTTTCGACGCCCCTGCCTTGCGCCGGCTGCTCCCCGCCTACATCCTTGACAGACTAAAAGCCCAGGCGGCCGATCCCAGCCACGCAGAGGCGGCAAAGGAGCGCCACGAACTGGAGCTTCCCGACCTCCGCCGGATCCGCCAGTTGGGCGGTAAGGTCGTCGCCGGCAGCGACACCCCGCTGGCGGGGCTCTCCCTGCACTGGGAACTGCAGCACCTCGTGGAGGCGGGGATGACGCCCATGGAGGCACTCCTGGCCGCGACCCGGGACGCGGCGGCGGCTCTTGGGTATCCGGACGATCTCGGAACGATCGAGGAGGGGAAGATCGCCGACATCGTCCTGCTCGATGCCGACCCCTTGGAGGAGATCACCAACACGCTGCGCATCGCCACGGTGATCCACGACGGAAAGGTCGTCGACCGGGAGGCCTTGTTGCGTTAGAAGCGGCCTGGGCGCGACGGTGCGCGTTGGATGGGCAACGCTGACTTGACGGAAGGAGGTCACGATGTCATTGCTTCGAGTAAACGTCCTCTGCCTTGGTCTTGCCGCACTCCTGGTGCTCGTCGCACCGACAGTTTCCGCGCAGACCAAGCTCTTGCGGTTCCCCGACATCCATGGTGACAAGGTCGTCTTCAGTTACGCGGGCGATTTGTGGCTCGCGTCTTCCTCGGGCGGCAGCGCGACCCGGCTCACGGGTCATCCCGGGCAGGAATTGTTTGCCAAGTTTTCTCCCGACGGCCAGTGGATTGCTTTCACCGGTCAGTATGACGGGGACGAGCAAGTGTATGTGATTCCGACGGCGGGTGGCGTCCCCCAGCAGTTGACCTACTATCCGGCCCGGGGGCCTCTGTCGGCCCAAGGCGGCTACGACAATCGAGTAATTGGGTGGACTCGGGACGGGAGGCGAGTGGTTTTCGGTTCCCTGCGAGATAGTTGGGCCAGAAGCCGGCTCTACACGGTGCCGGTGGAAGGCGGCCTGCCGGAGCCCCTGCCCATGCCAACCTCTGGCGCAGGGGCCTTCTCCCCGAATGGCAAGCGAATCGTCTATTCACCCCAGGGGATGAGGCGCGATTTCCGTATGTGGAAGCGCTACGAGGGGGGCTGGCACAGGACCCTGTACGTCTTTGATCTGGCCACGTCTGCAGCCGAGCAGATCACCAACCACCCGCGGAACGACCGGGATCCTATGTGGATCGGGGACAAGATCTACTTCGCCTCGGACCGGGATGGCACCTTAAATCTCTACGTGTACAATATCTCCTCTAAGCAGACAAAACAGCTCACGCACAGCACGAAGTGGGATGTGCGCTGGCCGAGCGCCGATGAGCAGGGACAGATCGTGTACGAGCTCGGTGGCGAACTTGAGGTTTTCGATGTCCGCAGCGGGAAGGTGCGGAGACTGTCGATTCAAGTTCCAGACGATGGACTCAGCAAGCGGCCCTCGCAGATCTCGGCCGAGCAGCAGATTGAGGACTGGGGGCTCAGCCCCACGGGAGACCGCGCCCTGTTCTTGGCGCGCGGCGACATCTTCACGGTGTCCATCGAGAACGGCTCCACGCGTAACCTCACCAATTCTTCCAACGCCCACGACAGATGGGCCCGCTGGTCTCCAGACGGGCGCAAAATCGCTTTTGTCTCGGATCGCAGCGGCGAAGAGGAAATTTATCTCATCAATCCCGACAGCTCCGGCGAGCCCAAACAGCTCACCACCGGCGGACGCGCCATGCGGTATGTGCCGGAGTGGGCACCGGACGGGAAGCGACTGGCCTTCAGCGACACCAACGGGAAGCTCTACGTCCTGACCCTGGAAGACCGGAAAGTGGTCGAGATCGTCGACGAGCGCCTCCCGGCTCGGGACTACGCCTGGTCGCCGAACGGCGGGCACCTCGCCTTTAGCCTGGCTGGCTCAAACAATCTTCGGTCCATCTACATCTGGAGCGTCAGCGATGGCCAACGGCACCGCATTACCAGCGAGATGTTCCACGAGCTCAGTCCTGCCTGGGACCCCGAAGGGGATTATCTCTACTAC
>JALLOM010000185.1 GCA_027717865.1 Acidobacteria bacterium AH-259-O06
GGCCTTCGGGCATCGTCCTGAATATATTCGTGCCGCTATGCCTTGTGAGTAACTTGGCATGGTCTGCCGGTCAAGCTTCGTCCGAAATCAGGTACGATCCCATTGCCTTTGAGCTCATGGACTCATCGGGAGTTGAATTTGTAGTCGAACCCAGCCGGACCAATCGTCGGCATCAGCCGGAGACGATGATCTCGGGCGTGGCGCTGTTTGATTACAACAACGACGGTTGGCTGGACATCTACGCCGTCAGCGGTGCCACCATGCCCGGCCTGAAAAAGACGCGTGAGATTCATTACAACCGTCTCTTCAGAAACAATGGGGACTGGACCTTCGAAGATGTGACCGAGCAGGCAGGTGTTCAAGGGCGAGGTTATACCCACGGCGTTGTTGTAGCTGATTATGACAACGACGGCGACCAGGACATTTTCGTTGCAGGACTCAGAGAGAATATTTTCTACCGTAACAACGGTGATGGGAGTTTCACGGATGTGACGTCCCGGGCGGGTCTGGCCGAGCCCGATCCAAAGTATCGAACCTTGTGGTCGGTGGCGGCCGCATTTTTTGATTATGACCGTGACGGATGGCTGGATCTCTTTGTGTCCAACTACTGCGTTTGGAATCCGGAAACCGAGCCCATCTGTGGTCCAGTCAACTCACCTGATTACTGTCATCCCAAGCATTACCAGGGCTTGCCCAATTCACTGTTTCGCAACAATGGTGACGGAACGTTTGCCGATGTTTCTGAGGCCTCTGGAATTCGTCATCACATTGGGAAGGGAATGGGCTTAGGGGTGGCGGACTTTGACCAGGACGGCTGGGTGGACATCTACGTTGCCAATGACACTGTGCCGGCCTTTCTCTTTCACAACCTGCGGGACGGGACATTCGAAGAGATTGCCTTCGAAAGTGGAACTGCCTATACCTACTCCGGCCTGGCGGTGTCGGGGATGGGAGTGGACGCCCGCGACGTCAACAATGACGGGCTGGTGGATATCTTTGTGGCCGCCATGACGAATGAGGCCATGCCCTTTTATGTGAACCTGGGCGATAACACGTTCGACGAAATGACCGCTCCCAGCAAACTGGGGATGATGACGCGGGATAAAACTGGTTGGAGCAATGGAATCTACGACTTTAACAACGACGGTTGGAAAGATTTATTTGTGGCCAGCGGCGACGTGATGGATCCGCGAGGAAGCTTTGCTGAGCGAGTCCTGCAGCCGAACACACTTTTCGTCAACCTGAAGAATGGAAAGTTTGCCGATGCTGGGCCTACAGCCGGCAAAGAGTTTGCAGCAAGGAGAGCAGTTCACCGGGGGGCGGCCTTTGGTGATATTGACAATGACGGCCGAATCGATGCGGTGGTCACGGCTTTGAGCGGACCCATCGAGGTCTGGCACAATGTTTCTCCCCATCCCCACCACTGGTTGTTGGTCTCGGCGATCGGTACAAAGAGTAATCGAGACGCAATGGGTACGAAAATAAAAGTGGTAACCGCCTCAGGTGCTCAGTACAACCATGTGAATACTGCCGTTGGTTATGGCTGCGCTTCTGACCGTCGTGTTCACTTTGGTCTGGGGAAGGACACGATCGTCGAAAAGCTGGAAATCGCGTGGCCCACCGGGACAGTGCAGACTCTTGAAAACGTGAAAGCCGATCAGATTCTAACCATTCGAGAGCCCGAGGAGTGATTGTCAAATCTCGTCCGACTCCTTCTTGATTGCCTTTGCAAAGTCCTCAAGCCTTGCGCAAACTGCGCCTTGAAAAAGGGGAAGCTCCCGCAGTTCCATCCAATTGTGCGTCCTGCGGAGTGCGTGCTAAGATTTGGCCATGCCTCGCCCTTCTCAGGTTGCGGCTCTTTGCCTGGTTCTGGTATTGAGCGGCCCAGCCTCCCTCGCCCAGGAGCAGTGGGTCGAGGACTCGGGTATTCTGGACAAAGCCATTGACCTGCTAAAGGAAGGGGATATCAAGGGAGCTATCCGTGCCTATAAGAGCTTTCTCTCCCTACACCCTGATGTGGCCGATGCTCATTCAGATTTGGCTGTCGCCTATGTCCGGCTGGGAGAGTTGGGGAAGGCGATAGCAGAGTACAAAAAGGCTCTTGCTCTGGGGAACGGGTCTGACCCGACTCTGATTCGTTTCAACCTGGCCCTCGCCTATTACAAGTCCGCTCGTTTTGATGAAGCTGTGGCTGAGTTCACAAGGGTTCTTGATAAACAACCGGGAAATCGAAATGCCGCGGTGCTTTTGGCCGGCTGCCATCTTCAAAGTGGCCGCAACAAGAAAGTGATTGATTTGCTGTCCCCCTATCAGTCTGAGGACCCGGGCGATCATGAGATTGCGTTCCTGATGGGGACTGCTCTGATCCGTGACGGGCAGCTCGAGGAAGGCGAGCACCTGGTCCGAGACTTGATTCATAAGGGAGACTCAGCCCAAGCAAGGCTGATATTGGGAACCGCGCGCTTGATGTCCCGGGACATTCCGAGGGCGTTAAGCCAGTTCGAACGTGCTTTGGAACTGAACCCGAACCTGCCTTCTTTGAATACACTCTACGGGAAAGCGTTGCGCCAGGCGGGCAGGCTCCAGGACTCCATCGAATCTTTTCGTCGAGAACTCGTGATCAATCCGCAAGATTTTGATGCCAACCTCTACCTGGGAATGTACCTGTACAAGAATGAGCAAAAGTACGAGGAGGCCCTCTCCTGTTTTGAGAGGGCTTTACACGTCCGCCCTGGGGATGTGCTCGTCCGTTTCCATAAGGGTCTTGTCTATGTTCTGACGGATCGGACCGATGAGGCGCTTGAGCTTTTGGAAGGAGTGGTCCAGGAGGTTCCAGACTTCATCGAGGGTCATGCTGCCCTCGCCAGACTTTATGTTCGGCTTGGAAGGAGGGACGACGCTAAACGGCATCGCGCTATTTTGGAGGAATTGAGGAGGCAGCGTGAGGCAGAGATTGAAAAGAAGGCCCCGGGACCACTTTGCGCCTTTGTGGTTCAAATGATTTGATGGGACAGGGGCCGTTAAAGCCCCCGTCCCATGTGTGTGATTTACCAGTTCAACCGGAGTCCAAGTTGGAGATTCCGTGGCAATCCGGTTGTTGAGATGACTTGAGCGAATGTCGCTGTATTGGTGATACGAGTCCTGGGATCCTGAAAATGGTGGCGGTTGAAGACATTGAGCATTTCGATACGGAACTGAAGGCGAGCGTCTTCGCCAAAGCGCCAGTACTTCATTAGCCCGATGTCCTCATTCGCAAAGCCGAAACCCCGCAATTCGTCATAGCGCAGTTGTCCATTTCCGAGCTTCCCCCAAGCGGGCGAAGAGAAAGCGGAGGCATCGAAGTAGTTGTTGGCGGGATCCGACTGGTCGCCCGGATTGAAGCCCTTGCCGTCAAAGTCGGTGTTGACATTGGCATTCGACTCAACATTCGCGTACACGGCTCCATTGGGCGGGTCAGTCCAGGCAGGAAGCCAGACATCTGGATTGATTCCTAAGGGACGACCTGAGCTGTAACGAAAGACGGTGGTAACCCTCCATCCACCCAGGATGCCATCGAGCACTCCATGGCTGTCGGCCAGCCACTTCTGTCCCCGACCGAAAGGCAGCTCAAACGATGCCAATCCCTTCAATATATGAGTTTGATCATAAGAGACGACCGTGTTGGCGGCCTCGGCCAGGTTATTGATGTCCTGAATTCCGCCGGTTGTGTTCCAGTTCTCATCGAACAACGTCTCGGTATTCCCCTTCGTTTTCGAGAAAGTGTAGGAGATATTCGAAGCGATACCTTTGCTCATTCGCCTGGTAAGATTCAGCTGCAGGGACTTGTAGCTTGATTCGCCCAGAGGAGACGACACATACAGAAGCGGGCTCCATGCGCATGCCTTCCATCCGCAGTGTGCCACCTGAGGAAAGGGCAGAATGGCCATCCCCGCATAGCCTGAAAAGCCGGGGAAGGGATAGGGAACACCGGCGGCGGCAGCACTCCCTTGATCCCAGACCCAGGCGGCGGGATTGGCGAGAGCTTCATATTCGTCTCGACGGGCCTGGTTGCGGCGGAGAAAACCGCTGTGGAGTCTGTTGCCGTCGTTGCCCAGAAAAGTGGTTTCCAACATCGTATCGCTATCAAACGAGTACTGCAAACTCACGTTGTACTGATGTGTGTAACCCAGTTCCAGTGAGTTTTCGTCGAATGCCACCATTCCCCAGGTCAAAAAGTTGGGATCCATACCGGGAGCCTGAAAGTTGCCCGTGTAGCCGTCATCCCAGTTGAAGTTAGGCACCGTTTTCCCTTTGGTAGCTACCCGGTCCGTGCCGATCATGTCCGGGGCAGCGAAACGCCCGTAGGGGACACCACCCCACTGCTGGGTGCCGATCGGGCTGTAGAAAATCCCGTATCCAGCCCTGATGACGACCTTGTCCGTCATACGGAAGGCAAACCCGATTCGCGGACTGAAGCCATTCCAGTCTCTGTTCCCTTCGAAGGTGGTGTTTGATCCGGTAGCAAACTGCAAGGCACCCGGGACGCCCGGGTCAATGGGCACGAATCCGTTGGGATTGGTGGTCAGAGCATCGGGAGTGAAGTTGGCCCACATGCCATTGATTTCTCTCAGGGGCTGGGCCTGCTCCCAACGTAAGCCCAGGTTGAGCGTGAGCCTCGAGTTTACTTTGAAATCATCATTCGCGTAAAAAGCCACGTAGCCTCGACGTCCGTACTGGGCAATGGGGACATTTCGTGAAGCAGAGTCAATCTCTCCCAGCAGGAAACTGGCGAAACCGAAGCCCACTTTTTTCTGGTACGAAGCTTTCGGGTGTCCGGTCGTCCAGTTCGCGAAATTGAACTCGATCAGGTCGTTCGAGCCGGGGCTGTTCAACTGCTGCCACCAGCCCTCACCGCCGAAAGTGAAGCCGTGGCGACCCTTTATCCAGTCTATACTATCCCGCAGAATGTAGGTATTGCTGACGTAGAAACCATTCGCGTTGTAACCGATTCTGTCGGTTGAAATCCCGTTGACTGTGTCGCCAAACTGTATATCAGGGAAGTTTCCGAAGCTCACCGAGCCCAGCCCAAAGTCCTCGGTCCAGTTTCCGCCGGCAAGGTCCGCTGTCGCCACACTGGGGTTGCGGTAGCGATTGTAGGCGGCCGAAAAGCTGTTGATGAGGTTGGGCTGTATGGTCCAGTTGTCGGTCAGGACCACACGGCGGCTGGTGACTTCCTGCTTTCTGGATCGAGCAAAGGGTCCGCCCCAGCCATTGGGGTCGAGTGGATCCCAGATCCCCCCCTGATCCACCAGAACCCGCGGGCGCTGGGTCCAGATAAATGAGCCGGTGAGTTTGTTGCTGTCGGAGAAGGCATGATCGCCCTTCAAGGTAAGCTGGGTCTGGTGAAACCACGGATTGTTGACCTGAGTAAGAGCCGAGTTATTGGTCAGCCGGCCGGGAACCATGGGCAGGTATCCGCGCTTGAACATTTCCACAATCTTGGCAGAGGTCGCACTGAAACGGTCTTGTGGAATGATGTTTCCCGGAAAGGGATCTGATAGCCACTTGCCGCCTACTTTTCGCAGGGTGAGAGGATCGAAGATCTGTCCGCCGAAAACGTCACGGCCCAGGGCATCTTGTCCCACCACCTGGCCCGTCAACAGGGCGCTAAAGTCGCCCTGGAGGAACGCTGGAATGGGGACCGTTCTGTTCATCGGACCCAGCTGGAAGCTCTCCCGCTGATAATGCTCGAAGGCGCCAAAAATGAAGGTCCGGTCGCGGCCGTCGTAGAGCCCCGGGATGACGATGGGACCGCCTGCACTGCCGCCCCCCAGGAACTGGCGGTCGCGGGCTCGCTTGAAGCGGTCATCGCCCGGATTCTGGGACAGATTCCAGTTGTTCATCCAGGTGTTGGCGTTGAGCGCGTCGTTGCGTGCGTAGTAGAACAGGCTGCCGTTAAAGTCATTGGTTCCCGATTTCAGGGCGAAGTTGAAGACGCCGCCGCTGGTGCGACCGTATTCGGGCGACATACCGCTGGTCTGCACTGTGAATTCCTGAACCGCCTCCATGGTAGGACTGGATTCGCCGATGTGACCCTGGATATGCGCCGTCGCCGAGATACCGTCAATATAGACTTCCTTGCTGAAGGCCTGGCCTCCGACCATATAGGAAGTCCAGTTGTTACCCTCGACTCCCGGCGAAACCAGATAGGCGAAGTTCTCGACAGCCCGCCCACCGGCGAAGGAAAACGGCAGATCCGTGATGACGTCATTCTGCATCGTCGTCGAGACCTGAGGGTTGTCAGCATTTACAATTTCAGCAGTCGCCGAAATCGTCACCGTCTCGGTGACCTCGCCGACCTCCAAGATGACATCCAAGCGAGCCGCCTGTCCCGTGGTGACCCTGAAATCGGTCCTCTCGTACGTCTTGAAACCCGGGAGCTCGAAGGTGATTCTGTAAGTGCCGATGGGGATGTTAACCAGCGTGTAGTTTCCGACATCATTGGTGAAGGCGAGAGTCTGCACGCCGGTGTCCACGTTGGTGGCGCTTACGTCGACGCCGGGAATAACGGCTCCGGTTACGTCGGTTACCGTACCGGAGATCGTGGCGCGGTCCGCCTGACCCATCAACGGCAGGGCCGCCATGGAGAAGATCAGAGCAAATAGCACAACAAACTTTGTAAACATGCGATTCATAACTTTCCTCCCGTGAGTTGAGATAAGGGTGAACGTACACGGCCCGCGGGCAAACATGGACATTCTTGGAAGATAATTGATGACCGTTGCCCCCCCCCAGGGTGTAGAAAACATCACTTGTTTTCTCACTCTTGAGCACTGGGATGCACTCATTGAGTCCTCTCTAGTTTAACGATTTTTACAAATAAAGCAAGTTTTTCAAAAATTTGGTAGTGGACCGCTGATTTGA
>JALLOM010000186.1 GCA_027717865.1 Acidobacteria bacterium AH-259-O06
TTTTCGGGCACGTTGCGTAGGGGCGACCCGGCGGGTCGCCCGAACCGGACGCCTGGCGCCGTTCCGACGGCTCGGGCGAGCCACCGGCTCGCCCCTACCGGCCTCTTGTGACACCCTGTCACAACCGTGGCTCAGTTTCGCTTTTTTTACATCCTGCTGAGTTAACTGGATAACCAGATTGTTCTATTGTTCTAATGCTCTCTATAATAGGCGATCCCATGGGAAGAGCAGAGATGACGCTCGATGAGCAAGTGGTTTACCTTCTGAAAGGGGCTGCTGAGACCATCACCGAGGAGGAACTTCGCAAGAAGCTGGAGAAATCGGAAAAGACCAAAGAGCCGCTCACGGTAAAGGTCGGATTCGATCCCACAGCGCCTGATCTGCATCTGGGCCACACTGTTCTTCTTCGCAAGATGAAGCACTTTCAGGATCTCGGCCATCGCGTCATTTTCCTCATCGGAGATTTCACCGGCAGGATTGGAGATCCCAGCGGAAGAAGCAAAACGAGACCACCCTTAACGCAAGAAGAGGTTCTTGAGAACGCCGAAACTTACAAAACGCAGGTGTTCAAGATTCTGGATCCCGAAAAGACCGCCATTGATTTCAACAGCCGCTGGCTAGCCTCCCTCTGCTCCGAGGACTGGATCCGGCTGTCCTCGAAGTATACCGTCGCCCGGATGCTGGAGCGGGATGACTTTGCCAAAAGGATGGGATCTAATCAACCCATCTCCATCCACGAACTTCTCTACCCCCTGGCTCAGGCCTATGACAGTGTTTTCCTGCAGGCAGATTTCGAACTCGGGGGAACCGATCAAAAGTTCAACCTCTTGGTGGGTCGGGATATCCAGAGAGAGTTCGGCCAGCAGCCTCAAGTTTTGCTGATGACTCCCATTTTGGAAGGAACGGACGGGGTCGAGAAAATGAGCAAGTCGCTTGGAAACTACATCGGTATCGACGAGCCGCCTCAGGAGATCTATGGCAAGCTGATGTCAATCAGTGACGAATTGATGTGGCGTTACTTTGACCTTCTGACGGATCTGCCAGAACAGGAGATTCAAAAGCTGAAATCGGGAGTTGACTCCGGCTCACTTCATCCCATGAAAGTCAAAGCCGATTTAGCCTTTCAAATCGTTACAGATTTTCATAGTGAAAGGGCCGCGCGAGAGGCACGAGAGCAATTCGCCAGGGTCTTTCAGAGGAGGGAGGATCCACAGGAAATGCCCATATTTCAGATCCGGTGCGACGGACCGCCCATTTCACTGGCAGACTTGATTGTTCAGGTTGATTTCTCTTCTTCAAAGTCTGACGCAAGACGCCTCATCCGGCAGGGCGGTGTTTCAATTGGCGGAGAGAAAATAGAGGATCCAGCTCATCAGATCGATCCCAACCAAGAGTCTGACTTCGTTCTGAGAGTCGGCAGGCGAAAGTTTGGACGAATCAAGTTAAAGTAGGGGGCCGTGTCTTTAAAATTTAAATTTTGGACCCAAAATTTAAATTTTAAAGACACGGCCCCCCTATCGACCTTCGGAGAGAAGAGCTAGTCGACGCCGCGCTCCGGCGTGACCGGAATCCAGCTTCAAGACCTGACGAAAACATTCGATGGCCTCTTTGATTCTATTCTGATCCGCCATAACGATGCCCAAGTTGTAGTAAGCAGGGACGTAGTCAGGCTTGATTTCCAGTGCCCTTGAGAAGTGCTGCAAAGCTTCGTTCAATCTTCCTTTTCGAAATAGTACAATTCCAAGGTTATTGTGTGCTTCGGGAAGGTCTGGATTGATTTCAAGAGCCCTGATGGAATATTTAAGGGCCTCGTCAAGCATGCCTTTTCGCTGTAGAGCGGTTCCCAAGTTGCTGTGCGCCAGAGCAAACATTGGTGCTATCTCAATGGCCTTGTAAAAATGATAAATAGCCTCATCCAGGCTTTCCCTTTCCAGAAACGCGAGCCCTAAGTTGGAATAGGCCAGATGATTGTTCGTAGTGGACTGCAAAGCGTGTTCGAACAGGGCAATGCTATTGCGCCAATGGCTTAACTGCAGCTGAGTAAGCAGCGCCAATACCATCACCACGCTGATACCCGCCGCCACCGGCCACTGTTTCTTCAAATGGGCACTTTGGGCTATTTCTGCTGCACCCCACGTCACCATGATGAACAAACCAATGAGAGGCACATAGGCGAAACGGTCTGCCATGGCGTGCCCTCCCACCTGTACCAGGCCACTTACCGGAACGAGCGTCCCTAAGTACCACAGCCATCCGACTACTAAATACCGAGAACTCTGCCTTCGCCACCAGACCCCGAGTGAGATACCCACCAAAACCACTGCCGCCAAAACCACCCACCATGTCTTCACCGAGCTTCCCGGATGTGGATAGAAAACCGCCAGATCCATTGGCCACACCATCTTTTTTAAATAAAGCCCATAGGACACCACCGCATTCGCCACTCGAACGCCTGTCGGCAGCATGCCGAAGGTAGGCAGGGCTCCGGCCTTGGATTGTGCCTCGACCGCCAGCACACTCACCGCCGCGACCGGAACCAACAGGGGTATCTTCTCTAAGACCAACCGCGGGAGGCGCTCTGGCAGCTCCTTCCGGTCTTTTCCCAGACGACCCAGCGGCCAATAGTCCAAGAGCAGCAGCACACAGGGCAGCGTGACCAGCATCGGCTTCGCCATCAATCCCAAAACAAACGCCCCCATTACCACCGAATAGCGCTTCCAGCCGGGGTTCCTCACATACCCCACATACGCTCCCATCGTCAGCAGCCAAAACAGCGTACTCAGCACATTCTTGCGCTCGGTCACCCAGGCCACCGACTCCACATTGAGCGGGTGCAGGGCAAAGAGCGCCGCCACAAAGGCACTGCACCACAGCGCTCCCGTCATTCGCTCCAGCACCCAAAACAGCAGGATCACATTCAGCACGTGCAGCAAAACACTCATTAGGTGATGTCCGGCCGGATTCAACCCAAAAAGCTCGCAATCTAACATGTGCGACAACCACGTCAGCGGTTGCCAGAAGGCCACCTCCAGGCTCCTCATCGCCCATCCTACGTTCTCCCAGGTTAGGCCTTCCCGAACGCGGGCATTGCTGGTAACGAAAAGGTCGTCATCGACATTGACAAATTCGTAGTTCCCCACGGATGCATAGACAACGAGTGTTAAGCTGGCCAAAAGCAGCACGACGAGGCCACTTTTGTTTTGAACGCGGCGGAAAAAATCACTCACTGGTCTTCCTTCTTCAGGAGAAGGGCAAGGGAATGCTGGGCTCGAGTGTCATCCGGCCTGACTTTCAAAACCTGGCGAAAGCATTCGATGGCATCCTCAATTCTCCCTTGCTCTCTTCTCACCAAACCCAGGTTGTAGTGCGCCTCGGCAAAGTCGGGCTGAATTTCAATGGCCCTGAAGAAGTGGCGAGCTGCGCTGACAAGATCTCCTTTTTCCATTAACGCCTTCCCGAGATTGCTGTGCGTTAAGTAAAAGCCGGGATCCAACTGGAGGGCACGACGGTAATGATGGATCGCCTCCTCTGAGCGTCCTTGCAGATCCAATGCCGCAGCCAAATTATTGTGAGTTTTAGCCAGACGAGGATTGATTTCCAAGGCTTTTGAGAAATGCGCAATCGCCTCATTGATCTGACCGCTCTTCGCCAGTGTCGTACCTAGGTTATTGTGAGCTTCGAGGAGCGTCGGGTTGATTTCCACGGCCTTTACCAAATGTTGAATCGCCTGTTCGAGCTGACCTTGTGCCATCAGGATAGCTCCCAGGTTGTTGTGGGCTTCGGCCAGTCCTGGGTTCAATTCAAGAGCTTTGGAAAAATACTGAGCAGCCTTCTTTCGTTCTCCCTTCCTCTTTAGCGCCAGTCCTAAGTTGTAAAAGATTCCAGCACTACTGGGCTTGATCTCGAGGGCTTTTGAAAAGTGCTGGATAGCCTCATCCAATCTCCCTCGCTCCAGTAGAGCTGTGCCAAGATTATTATGGGCCAGATAGTTGTTATCAGTGGACCGAATCGCGTGTTCAAGCAGGGTGACACCATTTTGCCAGTAACCTAACTGAAGTCGGCTGTTCATCGACAGCCCCATGAGCAGGCAAACAGCCGCTGCAACCCACAGCTCCTTCCGTACACGAGAGCGGGCAAACCATTCCGCAGAACCCCACACCAAGAGAATGAAGACCCCAATTAAAGGTACATAGGCGTAGCGGTCGGCCATCCCGTGAATGCCAACTTGGATGAGACCACTCACTGGAAGCAGCGTGCCCAAATACCACAGCCATCCCACCAGGAGATACGGAAAAGAGCGCGATGTCCGCAAGACCAGTGCTGAAATAATGGTCAATACCAGAACGGCCAGCACAATGTGCCAGCCGGGTAACGAAGTTCCTGGATGGGGATAGACGACGACCAGGTAAGTCGGCCAGATCATCTTAGCCAAATAAGTCATATAGGCTACCAGGGCGTTCGCCAGCCGGACGTCGAAGGGGAATTCCTGCAGAGACTGAATGGCACCCATTTGATATTGCGCATGGATGGCCAATATCCCACTGGCCACGGCCAGAACCAGGAAGGGAATTTTCTCCAATCCCAGCTTTGGGAACTTCTGCCAGAATTCGCTCCACGAACTTCCCAGTCGGCCCAGAGGCCAATAGTCCAACAGCAGCAGCACACCGGGCAGCGTCACTAGCATTGGCTTAGCCATCAATCCCAACACAAACAGTACAATCACTTTCAAATAGCGTGCCCAGCCCGGCTTTCTCACATATCCCACATAAGCCCACATTGTCAGCAGCCAAAACATTGTGCTCAGTACATTGTTCCGCTCCGCGATCCATGCTACCGACTCCACGTTAAGGGGGTGGAGCGCAAACAACGCTGCCACAAAAAAACTGCACCACACGGCTCCACTCAGCTCTTGAAGCACCCAAAACAACAGCAGGACATTGGTGAGGTGAAGGAGAAGATTCATCAGATGATGCCCGGCTGGATTCAACCCGAAAAGGGTGGAATCCAGCATGTGCGACCACCAGGTGAGTGGGTGCCAAAACCCTGCCTCCACCGCGGTCAATGCCCACCACACATTCCCCCAGGTCAAACCGAGCCGTACCCGAGGATTGGCAACGTAAAGATCGTCGTCCAGATCCACAAATTCGTATTGCCAGACAGGAAGGTAAACAGTGAAAGTAGCGAGGAGCAAGAACAGTGCAGCAATCCATTTCCGATTGCGGCGAAAGCTATAAGGAGTGGTCATTAACTTCTACCTAGTCTGGAGTCGACGAAGGTTGTCCTGAGCCTCCCGGTAGTCGGGTTTGATTTTAATGGCCTCAGAAAAGTGGTGGATTGCATCCTTCACTTCTCCTTTTTCCATTAGTGCCAACCCCAAATTGTTGTGGATCACCGCGTGGTCAGGGGCAAGCTGAATGGCTCGACGGTACCACCCGATCGCCTCATCCAATCTTCCTTGTCGGGCTAAGGCCGAGCCCAGATTGATGTGAGCATCGAGATAGTTTGGATTAATGTTCACGGCGCTGGAAAAGTGTCGGATAGCCTCTTTCAATTTCCCTTTTTCTCCCAACGCCGTTCCCAGGTTGTTGTGAGCCACGTGATTGTTGGTCGTAGTTCGAAGAGCATGCTCAAAGAGTGTGGTGCTGCTGCGCCAGTGGCTTAATTGCACCCGAGTGAGGATTGCCAGTACCATGACCATGCAAACACCTGCGCCTGGCAGCCATTTCCTCCTGAGATGGGCACTCTCCGCTATTTCTGCTGTGCCCCAGGCCACCATGATGAACAAGCCAACCAGAGGTAGGTAGGCGTGGCGGTCTGCCATAGCGTGTGATCCCACCTGTACCAGGCCACTCACCGGAAGGAGCGTCCCTAAGTACCACAGCCATCCGACTACTAAATACTGAGAACTCTGTCTTCGCCACCAGACCCCGAGTGAGATACCCACCAAAACCACTGCCGCCAGAACCACCCACCATGCCTTCAGGGAGCTTCCCGGATGCGGATAGAAAACGGCCAAATCTGTCGGCCACACCATCTTTTTTAAATAAAGCCCATAGGACACCACCGCGTTGGCCAGTCGAACTCCCAGCGCCAGGCCCTGGGGCGACAGCGCCCCGAACTGGGACTGTGCCTCGACCGCTAACACGCTCACCGCCGCAACCGGAACCAACAGCGCTACTTTTTCCAACACCAACCGGGGCAAACGCTCTCGAAGTGCCTTCCAGTCTTTCCCCAGCCGCCCCAGCGGCCAATAGTCCAACAGCAAGAGCACGCAGGGCAGTGTCACCAGCATCGGCTTCGCCATCAATCCCAACACAAAAACCCCCATCACTCCTAAATAGCGCTTCCACCCGGGCTTCCTCACATAGCCCACATAGGCCGCCATCGTCAGCAGCCAAAACAGCGTACTCAGCACATTCTTGCGTTCGGCCACCCAGGCCACCGACTCCACATTGAGCGGGTGCAGGGCAAAGAGCGCCGCCACAAAGCCACTGCACCACAGCGCTCCCGTCATCCGCTCCAGCACCCAAAACAACAGCACGGCATTGGCGACATGAAGGAAAAGACTCGTCAGATGATGTCCGGCCGGATTCAATCCAAAAAGCTGGCCATCAAGCAGGTGCGAGAGCCAAGTCAGCGGGTGCCAAAAGGCCGCCTCCAGGTTCGTCATGGCCCACCGCACGTTCTCCCAGGTCAAGCCTCCACGAACCTGCTCAACACCCGTGACGTATATGTCATCATCATAGTTGACAAAGGGATAATCCCTTACCGGTGCGTACACCAGCAGGGGCACTATGATGAGCAGTAACGCCACCAGCCCCCATTTGTCTGGCTGAAAGTGAAAACCAGCACCCCTCAACAGATCGATCTTAATCCGCATTTC
>JALLOM010000187.1 GCA_027717865.1 Acidobacteria bacterium AH-259-O06
ACTGCCGGCATTTGAGCGTTGACGGATCTTCGCCACTCTTTCAGCATCTGGTGGAGTTCAGCCGCTTTATCGGGCCTCTGCTCAGCCAGGTTGCTCTTTTCACCGATGTCTTCTCTCAGGTTATAAAGCTCCAGCTTGCCGTCCCTGTAGAATTCAATCAGTTTGTAGTCGCCCTGGCGAACTACTCCACCAGGCTCGCCCCCCTGGTTGCTGTAGTGAGGGTAATGCCAGTAAATCGCATCGCGTTTCAGTTCGCCGGTTTGCTTGAGCAGGGAAAGAAAACTTACGCCATCAATCGTCTGCTGGGGATCCACGTGCATGTCTGCCATCTCCAGGATTGTGGGATAAAAGTCGGTGCTTGTAACCGGCACGGGAGAAACGCTGCCCGGCTCGATCAGGCCGAGCCAGCGCACGATTAGGGGCACACGAACACCTCCCTCGTAAAGATGTCCTTTTCCAGCTCGCAATGGTTCATTCGAGGTAACAGCTTCTGTCCTTTTTCCCTCGTACACCAGACCACCATTGTCGGATGTGAAGAAAATCACCGTCCGGTCGGCAATCTGGAGTTCTTGCAGTTTCTTCATCATTCGTCCCACGCTTTCATCCATGCTTTCGATCATCGCTGCGTAGACCGCGTTATTCTGAGGCTGTTCAGCATTGGCCTTGGCTTCATACTTGGCGATCAGCTCTTGTTTCGCCTCCAGAGGGATATGAACCGCGAAGTGTGAAAGGTAGAGTAAAAATGGCTTGTCCTGATTTTTCTCGATAAATGTCTCCGCCTCTTCCGTCAGACGGTCCGTTAAATACTCCCCTTCACTGCACTCCTCAATGGTAGGAATTTCATAAGGACAAAAGTAGGTGGGAGGAGAGCCCCGGTGTGTGCCCCCAAAATTGAGGTCAAAGCCCTGCTCCGTCGGATAGTAAGGCTCCTGTCCCAGATGCCACTTCCCGATACTGGCTGTGACATAACCCGCGGCTTTGAGCGCTTCAGCGATGGTGACTTCTTGCAGGGGAAGCTGTTGGTTAAATTCGGGAACCAACAATTTGGCCCAAGGCCATTGTTTACGGCCACGAATCCAGTCCGTCAGGTTTAAACTGGCCGGGTATTTTCCCGTCAGGAGGCTGGCCCGGGTGGGCGAGCAGACGGGAGCTGCCGTATAGGCGTCTGTAAACCGCATTCCTTCATTTGCCAGCTGGTCGATGTTGGGTGTCTCGTAAAATGTACTGCCGTAGCAACCAAGATCCTTCCATCCTAGATCGTCGATAAGAATAAAGACAAAATTAGGACGACCCCCATCTGGAGCCGTGGGTGAAGCGCAGCTGAACAGAAGCGTTAACCCGCCCAGGACAAGAAAGATGAGACAACTCAAGGATAGATGTCGACCGCTATCTTTCATTTTGACCCGAAGGGTGAGGGGTCAGACCTTGAGGTCTGACTCCTTAGGCTCCTCCAGTCTTTGCGAGACGAAGTCAATTGTCAAGGAGTCTTGACGGCGACTTCACCATTTATTAGGGTTTGAGCGCAGAACAGAGATCCCTCAATTTCAGGAGGCTTGACATGTCTAGATTTCGCACACTCGTAATCAGTTTAATCATCAGCTTTGGGGGTGCCTGGTCACACTCCTGGGGTCAGACGGCCGATCTGATTCTTACCAGCGGCAAAATCATCACGGTGGATGAGGCCTTCAGCATCCACACCGCCATAGCGATCAAAGACGGCCGCATTCTGGCAGTTGGAAGTGAGCGAGACATGCAGCAATATCGGGGCACTTCCACCAAAATGATCAATTTACAAGGGAAAACCATCATGCCGGGCTTGATGGACTCTCACAGCCACGCTGCCTCGGCTTCCGTCATCGAGTTTGACCATCCCATCCCCACCATGGAAACCATCCAGGATGTGCTCGACTATGTAAGATCTCGGGTAAAGGTTGTGAAAGACGGCGAGTGGATCTGGGTTAGCCAGGTCTTTCTCACCCGGCTAAAGGAACAGCGTTACCCCACACGCCAGGAACTGGACGAAGCGGCCCGGCGAAACCCTGTCGTCTTTAGGACTGGCCCAGACGCTTCCGTCAACACCCTCGCCTTGAAGCGAAGCGGAATCGATAAGAACTGGAAGGTGGACGACGGTGGTCCGGGATATGCTGAGAAGGATCCCGATACTGGAGAGTTAACGGGAATTCTACGCAGCTGCACGCGCTATCTCAAATATCGTTCTTCGGAGAAGGAGCCAACGCAGAGCGAGCACATTGAGCACTTGAAAGAAGTGTTGGCCGATTACAATCGCGTTGGTATTACCACACTGGCAGAGCGCAGCGCACCGGCGTCCGTGACTGCTCTCTACCAAGGGCTGCGTGATAGGGAGGATCTCACTGTCCGCGCCTACATATCACGCCGTTTGGACACGCTTCAGCCCGTGGAGAAGATCAAAGAGGTCATCGAAGGTATTGCAAGGTCGCCGCTTTTCAAAGGCGACAGCATGCTGCGCGTTGCTGCGGTTAAAACAGCTCTGGATGGCGGGATGCTCACGGGCAGCGCATACATGCGCAAGCCCTGGGGTGTAAGCAAACTGTACGGGATTACGGATCCCGATTATCGCGGGCTGCGTTTCATTCCCCAAGACAAATTGGTTCAGATTGTCGCAGCCTGTATGGAAAACGGCGTGCAGTTTACTTCACATTGTGTGGGCGACGGAGCCGTCCACGCTTTCATCGATGCCTGCGACTCGCTTCGTGATCGATTCGACATCCGTGCTAAACGACCCGTCATTTGTCACTCCAACTTCATGAGTAAGGAAGCAGTACAGCGCATGGCGGAACTGGGAATTGCTGCTGATATTCAGCCGGCGTGGCTGCATCTGGATGCGCGCACGCTGAATAACCAGTTCGGTTATGAACGGCTGACCTGGTTTCAACCGCTACGCGCTTTGTTTGCTGCCGGCGTGATCGCCGGAGGGGGCTCTGATCACATGCAGAAGATCGGCTCTCGCCGGTCGATCAACTTCTACGACCCATGGCTGGCGATGTGGGTGGCGATGACAAGGCGGGCCAGGTGGCTCGATGCTCCACTGCACCCGGAGCAGGCGATCTCGCGGGTGCAAGCCATTCGCTTCTACACCATCAACAACGCTTATCTTCTTCGTGCCGAAAAGGAAGTGGGCTCGCTGCAGCCGGGAAAATTGGCAGATTTCATCGTTTTGACAGATGACCCTCTCACTTGCTCCATCGATCGGGTGAAGGACATCCAGGTCCATCAGACCTATCTGGGTGGAAGACTGGTTTACCAACGATGAGAAAGTGACAAAACGGCACTGCCTCCGGCCCCAGGACAATTCCTGAACGGCGTTGGTTTTAGAGTCCCGGTCTGGCGTTTTGTTAACGGGATCATTTCCGGACCTTTCCGTCCGGCGACAAACTCACCCAATCATATAATATGGAAATTCACTTGAAAACTGGATTGCACCAGCACCACTCCAGGCGAAAGGGGTCAGACCTTGAGTGGGGGGCTGGGGGTCAGAGAGGGGTCAGACTCCTCTTCCATCCAAAAAAGGAGGGAACGGTGGTACCGACACATTCACTGCCCGGCGTTTTAGCCATCATTTCACTTCTTTTCGCGACTCATAGTCTTGCCGCTTCAAACGCAGCGGGACTTCGACTTGCGAAGGTTGCTACGGATAAAGTGTATTTCACTTACAACGAAGAACCCCTGCTGTCTTTCGGGGGCGGATCGGACTTTATCTTCTACGCGGCGCCGGATGCCTATGACTACCAACGTTGGGCGGACTGGGCCGCCCAACACGGAATCAATCATATTCGGGCTTATCCACCCCTGAGCTGGAAGCACATCGAAAAATTGACGCAAGAAAATGGCGGATCTCTGTCCAATGTGCTCTTTCCCTACCTGCAAACCCAGCCGGGAAGTCGCCAGTTTGACCTGACACAGTTCAACCAGGCCTACTGGGAGCGCTTTCGCCGCCAATGCCAGTACCTTGAATCCAAGGGGATCATCATTCATTTGCTCATGTGGAATGGCTGGCAGTTGAGAGACAACGGGCTGGATTGGCAAGGTCATTTTTTCAACCCGCAGAACAACATCAATTCCTTTACCAACCCTCTGGGAGGTGACCCGGCGAATCGGTTGAAGCTCTACCACTGTGTGGTGGATCGGAACCGTGGACTGGTCAAGGCGCAAGAGGCATGGTTTCGCAAGTTAATCGAAGTGACCCACGATCTGGGTAATGTCTACTACGATCTGGTCCATGAGATCGCCGAACATTGTGGATCCTGGCCGGAAACACAAGCCTGGATTGACGCGATGGCTCAGCAGGTACGGAGTCGATGGGGTGAGTTGGTCTCAAACAGGCCAATCATTTTGGGTATGGATGCAGGTGGGTTGGCCGGATTTCCCAAGACCAGTGCGCGCCGAGGAGAGATCCCGCGGGCTGGTTCCCCGGTGGATTGGATCTTCACGCGGCCCTATTTCGACATCCTCATTTATGGCAAGGTCCATCATGTCACCAATGCCAAGGAATGGCGAAAGAGATACAAAAAGCCCTACATTCCTCAGGAATCGTGGGACGACAATGGCATCAAGTGGAGCTACCGTGTCCCCGCTCACCGCGTACACGCTCGCAAGTACTTCTGGAAATTCATGATGGCGAAATGCCAGCAAATGGATCTGTACTACAAGCCCAGAGACAAGGCCAATAATCCTCCCGGCGCTCCCCACAATTACGATCCCAGGGGTTGGAGTGAGTTTGAAGAGGATGCACTCGTCCTGAGAGAGTTCTGGAGAAGCTTCGTTGCTTATCCCGATCTTTGGTTCCAGGGTGAGGTCCAGTCCGGACCCGGTGACCACCAGTACGTTCTATCCTCGAAAAGGGAAGCGGTGGCTTACTGCTCCTCCAACACTGGAGAAAAGCATGTTTTGTATGAGTCTCGAAATCTGGAACTGCGAGGCCTTGCCCTGGCCGACGCGGATTATCAGGTGGAGGTTGTTAGACCTTCTGTCGGCGCAGTGGAAACCCGAACCGTTTCCGTAAAGAACGGTGCAGTGGATATCCCCCTGCCCTCGTTTACCGACGATATCGCAGTACACTTCAGAGGGGTCAGACCTTGAGTGGGGGGGGGGCGGGGGGTCTGACCCCTCTGCTTCCCTACTCAGCTCCTGCTTCCTTCAGTAATTTAGTTACGGGATCGTGGCCTTCCCCCACGGCCCTCATCAAGGCTGTCCAGCCATCACTGGCCTTCGCCTTCACATCCACACCCTTAGCCAGCAGAGCTCGCACGATCTCGGTGTGGCCGTTCGATGATGCATGCATCAAGACTGTCCAGCCATCACTGGTTTTCGCATTCACATCCGCGCCCGCTCCCAGCAGGGCTTCCACCGTACTGGTGTGACCTTCCCTAGCGGCCCTCATCAAGGGTGTCCAGCCATCAGCGGTCTTCACATTGGCATCGGCGCCTTTGCCCAGCAGGGTTTGCAGGATCTCGGTATGGCCGTTTGATGCGGCCTGCATCAAGGCTGTCCCGCCATCTTTGGCCTTCGCCTTCGCGTTCGCTCCCTTATCCAGCAGGGCTTGCACGATTTCGGTGTGGCCGTTTTCTGCGGCCTGCATCAAGGCCGTCCAGCCATCATTACTCTTTGCACGCACCTGCACGCGTCTCTCAGCCAGCAGGGTCTGTACCGTATCGGTGTGACCTCCCGCGGCAGCCAGCATCAAGGCTGTCCTACCATCATCGGTCTTCGTATTCAGATTCAGGCGTTTGTTCTCCAGCAGGGCTTGCACCGTGTCGGTATGGCCTCCTACTGCCGCATACATCAAGGCTGTCCGGGTGTCATTGTCTTTCGTGTCCATCCAGTAATGCGAAGACAGAGGCCAATGCTCCTTAGCTGCGGCAAGTACAGGTGGCACCGTATCGGTGTGACCACCCAGTGCCGCCCACACCAAGGCTGTCTTGCCGTCATTATCTTGTCCCTCCACATCCGCACCATTAGCCAGCAGGGCTTCCACTGTCTGTGCGTGGCCTTCCCCAGCGGCCCTCATCAAGGCCGTCCCGCCATCATTGGTCTGGGCATTCACATCCGCGCCCCCGGCCAGCAGGGCTTGCACCACGTCGGTGCGACCTTTTACCGCTGCCCCCATCAGGGCTGTCCGACCTGCATCAGTCTTGGTGTTCACATCCGCGCCCTCACCCAGCAGGGCTTGCACCGTGTCGGCGTGACCATTTTCTGCTGCATGCATCAAGACTGTCGCCCCATCATTGGTTTTGTCATTCACGCCCGCACCTTTGGCCAGCAAGGCTTGCACCGTGTCGGTGTGCCCGTTTTCTGCTGCATGGATCAACGCCGTGCCCCCATCATTGTCCTTCGCATTAAGATCGGCCCCTTTGGCCAGCAAGGCTTGCACCGCATCGGTGTGGCCCTTTTCCGCCACCACCATCAAGACGGTCCTGCCCGCGGCAGTTTTCATATTCACGTCCGCCCCTTTGGCCAGCAGGGCTTCCACGGTTGCGGTGTCACCCTGTTCCGCAGCTACAACCAACTCCTTATTCACATCCGCACAGCCGGCAAGCAAGATTAGGAACAAGGCGAGAAGCGCGGAGATCATCCGAATGGGCTGCATAATTCACCTCCTTCTTCGTGTTTCTTTACACAAAGCTGGGAAGTCTGACGGAAGGCAGGTAGTGACACCAGAACTGAAGCAAAGTATTCCAG
Source organism: Acidobacteria bacterium AH-259-O06 (assembly GCA_027717865.1). Taxonomy (GTDB): domain Bacteria; phylum Acidobacteriota; class UBA6911; order RPQK01; family JADFOI01; genus JALLOL01. The sequence continues at coordinate 6,718 of JALLOM010000187.1, forward strand.
GTATGTTTGTTGGAAAAACATCTTAACCCTCAAATGTGTTCCGTTCCAGATTCCCCCAGCTGTTGGTCCTATGTTAGCACTTCTTGTAAAGGGATTGAATAGTAGAAAAAACCCGTGGTTCACATCTCGGCCTCCGTCTAGTCCGCATTTCTCACACCCGCTCGTC
>JALLOM010000188.1 GCA_027717865.1 Acidobacteria bacterium AH-259-O06
AATACCTGGGCCTGCCCGCGGAAAAGGGTCAGTACGCGTCTGACCCCTGCCCCCCTTCAATGCGTCATGGAGTAAACGATGTAATTGATGCCAAGTTGGAAAGCAAGGTTGGCATACTCACGCGGGTAAGCTTCTACCTCGGCCCATTCCCAGGCGTCTCCCAAGTCAACATTGTAATTGATCATCACCATCAGACGTCCATTCTCATCCTGGATTCCCATGTATCGAGCTTTATAACCTCCCTTTTCCCACGTCCTTCCACTGTAGAGAAACTGAAGGCCAGGGATTTGGATGAGCTTTTTAATATCGTAATAACAATGAAAGATCGGATGGGTGATCGAAAGTTCGACCGGCTCATACTCTGGAAAAACCTTTTTGATTTGGCGGTAAAAGTTCTGCCATTCATATTCCCCATGAAAGTCATCCACTACCAAGAAGCCACCTCGGAGCAAGTATTCCCTCAATTGGGCGGCCTCCTCGTCGGATAAATACATGTAGCCCACTTCCACGGCGTAGAGGAAAGGATAATGGAACAGCTCAGGTTCCAAGACCTGGAGAGTGCGATGCTCCGTGTTCACAAAACCGAAATCGGTGAGTTTTCGCAGTCCGTAGAGAAACTGCCGGTCGGCCTTAGGATAATCGACAGCCCAGGCCGATCCCATCCATCCTTCTCCAGAATAAATGAGTCGCAAGAAGGTAAATTCGGGGCGAATGGAGTGCGGCCTTTCATGGGGTCGGTCGTCGACCCGCGCTGCTGAAAAGCCGACAAAAACAATCCACATCAAAAGTCTTGCCCGCATGTTGCTTCTTATGATTATATCCTGTGTTCGATAAACTTGGTTTTTCTTTGACTCTGATAGTTGATTGATCCAAGGGGTTCTTGATGAGATGGCGTGCGTCTGACCGATATCCCATTATTTCCCTTCTGCTACTGATCGTTACAGCCCTCCAGCCTGCGGAAGCTAAGGCTCAGAGACTGACCGACACAGATCTGGAGCAGCTGGCTCTCGAACTGAGTGAACCCCCAGGCCAATTCGACACCGACAATTTGATCTCCAATGAGGCCTCTTACCTACAGGTGCTTCCTCAACTCAAGGAGATCGCCGAACCCGGGCAGGCCTATTTGGGAGTTGGACCCGATCAGAACTTCACCTACCTCGTTCATGTACGACCTGCCTTGGCCATGATAGTTGACCTGCGCCGCGATAATCTCTTGGAACATCTTTATTTGAAGGAACTTATCGAGGTTTCTGGCAACCGTTGGCAATATCTGTCGTATTTGTTTGGAAAACCCCTTCCCACCGGCTTTCGGCCCGATCCCGCGGCCGATGCCAGTGTTCTGGTCAATCACTTGCGGAGCTTCCCTTCTGATGATGATTTTTTCGAAAAAAGCTTTCTCAAAATCTGGTCCTCCATTCGACATCGATTCCCTCGCTTGACGTGGGATCAGGACCGCGTCACTTTTTATCAGATTGCCCTGGCCTTTTTCGAAGAAAACTTTCAATTAAGGTACCGAAGTCATGGCCGCCGACCTCGCCCCTACTATCCCAGCTACGAACAACTAATGACAGAAACCTATCAGCCAGGTCAAATGGGACATTATTTGAACTCCGAGAGCGATTTTCGGTTCTTAAAAAAGATGCAAACGGAGAATCGAATTATACCGATCGTTGGGGACTTGGCAGGTCCAAAAGCGCTGAAGAGCATCGGGAAATACTTGAAAAAACAAGGGTATGTGGTCTCGACTTTCTATGTGTCAAATGTGGAGTTTTACTTGTTTCGAAAGGGCCAATTTCCCCACTTCGTCGCAAGCGTAACGGAGCTGCCCACCAACCAGAACAGCGTGTTCATTAGAAGCTACTTCAACTACTGGCGAGAGCATCCGGAGACTGTAGCCGGCTATTACGTTACTTCCCTGCTACAGCAGATCCAAAGCTTCCTAGAGCTTCACCAAGAGAGGCCCTATGAAGATTATTGGGATGTCGTGACCAGAGACTACATCCCCACGCAGCCCCCAGACCACAGACCATAGCCAGGGGCCAGGAGTCAGGAGCCGGGAGCCGGGAGTCAGGAGCCGGATCCAGGAGTCAGAATTCAGAAGTCAGAATCCAGAATTTAGAAGGCACTGGCTGATAGCTGATAACTCAAAACTCAGAACTCAAAACTCACGACTCAAGACTGCAGTGCCGAATCAATTGCTTGGCGAGCCGAGGAGCTTCGGTATCGTGCTTCAAGTAAACGAAAGCATCTCTTTTCTGCGACGCGATCCACCGAGCCCACTCTTGCAGCTCGTCTTCCGAATATTTTGACTTTCGCAGACGGACGTAGACAAATGGGGCCGTCACTGTCCGAAGCGCTGGACGTTCATCCGACTCAGCCACCACCAGTGCGACGGCATGTGCTTCAAGCAACTCAAACGTGTTGTCGGTAAGCCAGGAAGGATGACGAAATTCAAAAGCCAAAGCTGCTTTGTTAGAGTACTTCTGGAGGAAATCCTCCAGCACTTTCTTATCTTCACGAAAATAGGGAGGAAGTTGAACCAAGAGAGTCCCAAGCTTATCGCCCAATGCGGCAGCACCTTTCAAAAACCACTCCATGGCATCGTCAACATTTCCCAATCTGTTTTTGTGTGTAATCTTCTGATTCAGCTTGAGTGTGAAACGAAAATTTTTCGGGACCTGTTCAGCCCAATGCCCGGCAGTGGTTTCTGACGGGGAGCGATAGAAGGTGTTGTTGATTTCAGTGCTCGAGAAGTGTTGAGCGTAGAAAGAAAGATAGTGCTTGGCAGCGAGTTTTTCGGGATAAAAAATACCTTTCCACTCCGGATAAGAAAATCCGGAAGTGCCAACGTAGATCATGGAAACTCAATTTAAGCCATGCGGAAGCGAGTGGGCAACCTCTTTTATCCAAATTTGATGACAAACCTACTGACTTTCCTTACTTAATGTGCTAAAAAGTAAGCAGACCTCGCCGGGAGGGACCACAATGAAAATAACTACATTTGCTGGTTTAGGTCTTCTGACGCTCTATTTTGCGGTCGCCTGTTCGCAAGAAGCTCCCCCCACGGAGCCGGCGCCGCCTGAGACCGCTGAGGAGCCCGAGGCAGAAGCCGAAAAAGGGGATCTCGTCGCAGTGATCAGCACCAGGAAGGGAGACATCGTAGTGAAGTTGCTCCCTGAACTTGCACCCGAAACTGTCTCTCAATTTGTGCAGCTTGCCAAAGCAGGATTTTATATGCGGACCACTTTCCATTATGTTAGTTCGGGATTCATTTGGGGGGGCGATCCGTTTTCCAGGGACAACGACCCTTTGAACGACGGTCTGGGAAACGCTGGGGAATGGGTTGAGTCCGAGTTTAATAAAGACCATAAGGTGGAACGTGGCTGTGTGGGAATGATGCGTAAGGACAATGACCCGAACTCCTCCAGTTGTCAGTTTTTTATCGTGTTAAGGCGAAAGTCAGAGTGGGACGGCAAATACAACATTTTTGGTGATGTGATTGAAGGAATTGAGGTGGCTGATGAGATCTCAAAGGTTCCACGGGTCAAGAATAATCGGAAGCTAGCCAACCGGCCGGCAGCCAAACAAATCATCAGGCGGATAGACATCGAACGGCGTCAGCCGGAGGAAGTTACAGAAGAAGCCTCGTAGCCGGCATTATTCATAGGTTCTCGGTAACTTCTCAATAAGTCCGGGCCGTTTGCCGGGTTCGGCGGCTCGTCTGGCGAGCGCGAAGGGGTGAGTTCATCGGCAGAGATGGCGGCGGAAGTTCCTTGCGAGGGGATGGAGCCAGATCGACTTCTTGGGAAGCTGGGCCTTGTTCTCCACATCGAGCTTGCCACGTCCCTTGGTTTCACCCACGTAGATCCAGTTGGCTGCTTTGTAGCAGGTGCCTTGGAAGCGACGGGTTTCGACGAAGGTCTCCACCAGGACAGGGCGATAGCCGTAGCGATGTTGCCAGTCATCGGCAAGCTGGCGGGTCGCCATGCTGAGAAGCCGTGAGGCCAGATTGCGCGACCGCACCCAGGGCAGGATCAAGAAGCGAGCGTTATTGGTCACCAGATGGAGCTGCCGTTCGCGTTGCTCGGCACTCCAGCCGATGAAGCAGTCCCGGGGAGCCGTCTTCCATGCCGCGGCCCCGAAACCGAGCAGAGCAAGCACACGTCCGCCTGAATGGGCGAAGTAGCGTAGTTGAGCGCCAGGCAACGGTTGGTAGCCCAGATAGTGATAGCGGTCGATGTACTCGTTCCACAGGTGCGACCCCTTGTGGTCGGCTACCGGTTCCAAGTGGAGGTCCACCAGAGCGCCGGCCGGGACGATGACCGGGAACGGCTCGGGCTCAGCCCGCTGTGTACGACGCCGATAAGGCTTGCCGTTGTTGTTGCCGTTCTGTGGCGGCGGGAGTTGGATCAGCCCGTCGTCCTGCATACGGAGCATGGCAACGCGGCAACTCATGTCTTTGAGCCGTCCATGGGGGCGGCGCCATCCCAGCCGCTCGCAGACGAGTCGGGAGAGGGCCGCGCGGCTCGAGCGCGGGTTCTCTGCAATAAGGCGCCTGATGCCCTCGAACTCCGACGGGGTAAACTCCCGCCCGCAGTAGCGCATCTTCCAGCTCATGAGCCCCTCGCGTGCTCGTGCGCCAGCCGGCCTGGCGATGCGCGCGCTTGCTGGCGAATCACCTCGCCCAGGGGGGGAATCCTCTCGAGCCCGACTACCCTGTGCTTGAGGTAGTCCCAGAACGAGATCTCGAGCTTGCGGCAGGTTTTCTTCAGGCTCGTGAAGGTGTCCCGGCAACGACGCCCGTCGTCGCTTCGGGTGGAGCCGCTGATCTTGCGCCTCTTGACGTACTCGCGGATGTCCCGCTCGCTCAAGTTGTTGTGCAACGGGATCTGCGGATGGTCGAGCACCAGGAGAAGCTCGGCCTTGTTCTGGTGGATCCGCTCGAGCGCCAGGTTCAGGCTCACGTAGCAGGTTTTGGTGGTGAACAGGTCGTCGAAACGCGCTTCCAGCTCCGCCTTCTTCTGTTGACCGGGCGCTTTCTTGTATGCCTTCAGGTCGTCATAGAAGTCCCATAGCTGGGCACGGATCTCCGCGACAGCCTCGCGCTGCTTGTCGTTGTATCCGACCAGCTTGTTGATCGTCCGTTCGGCATGGATCCAGCACAGGACGTGCAGCAGCACGTTGAACTGCCCGGCGTCGTCGCTCATGATGACCAGTGCGGGATCCACTCCATGCTCGAGCACGCTGCCCAGCAGTGCACCTTCCGTTGCCATGCGGACATGCCGTTCGTCAGTGATGTCCAGACCCTCAAGAGTGGCCGCCCACTGCGTCTCGTTGCTCAAGGTCTTCTTGTCGTGGGCGACAAGCTTCTCGAACTGGAAGTTGGGGAGCTTGTGCGCGCGCAGGTATTCAGTGGCATCGTCGTTGAGCACATAGTCGGTGTGCCCCGCACGCAGAAGCTTCAGGAAGTTGATCCGACTCTTGCTCTCAGTGCTCTCGAACCAGGCGAACAGCTCGTTGCCGATGTGGGTGCAGTAGCCGTTTTTGCCTTGGTGACGTGCTGAGGTGTCGTCCACGTTCACGTAGCTCGACACCTCCAGCCCAGCGCGCAGAATCTCCTCCTTTTCGGAGTGAAAACGATCGTTGTCTTCGGTGATGATGCGGTTGATCTGCCCCGCCGAGATGTCGATCCCCAGCTCCCACAGCTGCTCCAAGATCAACGGCTGGGTCACGTGCGCGTGGTAGTACTGATAGAGAACAAAGCAAATCAGTGAGTGGCTGAAGTGGCCGCCGAGGATCTCCACGTGTTCCGGCAGCGGCGCCACAATGCAGTCGCCTTGTGGGGTTTGCCACCGCTCCCTGCGGTAGCGGACATTGTGCGAGCGGAAGATGAGACCTTGAACCGTATAGTCCTCATATCCCTTGAACCTGCTCTCTTGGGGCACGTTCTTCGCTTTGACAACAACCGTCTCGTGGATCTTGAGCTTGGCGGTCTTGCTTCTCTTGGCCGAGCCAGGGCGTTTCCCCTTGTTTCTCTCCTTCTCCTTCCTGCCAGAGCCTTCCTCCAGCTTGGAGGGCTTGATTTTGGGCTTGGGCTTCTCTCCTTTCAATCGAGCGATCTCGTCCCTGAGCGCCTGAACCTGCTCTTGCAGCAGCTGGATGATCTCCAACAGGTCCACCACCAAGGGTGTGCGCTCCTCGTCGGGGATAGCTGGAGTCTTTCGGATGGACACCATAGAGAGTATCAAAGCATAATCTCGTTGCTGTGTCCAGTTTTTTTTCTGGAGGCCAACCACCTTGCTTGCCCTGAGCATCTTTCGAAGAGGAGGGACTCACCCATGACCGTACGAGCAGATGTAGATGGCCCAATGAGCTGCCGGTGCAGGAGCGGTTGCCGTACCAAGCGCTGCGCCTGCGTCACAAGCAGGCAACCTTGCCTGGAAGGCTGCTGCTGCTCGAACTGCAGGAACCCGTTCAATGGCCTCGATGTCACCAAAATCTCGATCTGCGCGATTGAGAACATCGAGCAGTACAAGGCGCTCTGTGAGACCGAACTCGATGCAGTGATGGAGCTGCCCTGCGGGTGCGAGCTGGTAGCGCTGCGGAAGCTCCTCGACCGGTACAGCTGCAACCAGTGTGACGAACTCTACTGGTACTCGTTCTGCTTGGGGGAGATCGTCCAAGATTCCTGCACCTGGCACTGTACGGACTGCGGCACGTGCAGGGACTGGCGAGAATGGCACTGCCCGACATGCAACCGATGCACGTACGGCGTCACCATGCCCTGCCAAAACTGCGGCGGACCTAAACGAGACTCGTGGATGTCAAC
>JALLOM010000189.1 GCA_027717865.1 Acidobacteria bacterium AH-259-O06
GGTGGGCGCATCGTCGAAGGCTACCCAGTGCCGCCCAAGCCCGGAGTGACATCTACGAACTACGCGTTCACTGGATTCATCTCCGCGTTCGAAGATGTTGGCTTCACCGAGGTGTGTCGCCGCTCCGAGACGCGACCGATCATGCGGTACGAGATACGGCGGCCTAACAAGCGGTTGCAGCGGTCGGCGCTGGCGCGCCGCCGCTGAACCGCAAGTCGTTATGCCGCTTGATGAAGCGAGTCAGCCAGAGTTGACTGAACTCGTCACGGGCAGGAAAATTATCGGGGACATTCGATCAGGCAGAAGGGCGATATGAGTAACGGCACTGTCTCAAGTTAACGTATGACCGTATGTGAGAGCCACGATATAGAGTGTTCAGGAGGAGTCTCAATGCCAATAACTTTGGGTCCTGTGAGTCTGTGATCCATTAACTTGACAATACCATTTCCATCATTCCTCCAGTCTTAAGGAACTCGAAGTTCATTGGATTGGAGAAGCACATTAAGAATGCTGGTCTTTTCTGCGCTTTCCAGTTCGCTCCAAACCCTCAGCGAATCGATCCTTCGGTCCAGCCGTCGGACGTCCTGCCCGTACTGATGGTGGAGTGAATCGAGTGCATCGACAACGTAATCATCGATCTCTCTCTGTACTGCGGCTAGCTCTCTGACGGAGCGTCGTTCCAGTCGTTCCTCCAGATCGATCAGGGCGACGTCCAGAAGGTGCTGCTGTTCGGATGAAAAACCGGCGGCCACGATCTTGAGTTCCGCGCGCAGAATCGCCAGCCAACGCTCTTCCTGTTGCTGCTGGGCCGCTTCAATCGACTGCACGATTTCAGCCTTGAGCTGGTCCGTGCTCACACGAGGTCCCACGACATTTTCGGGGGCGGCTCCCAAGCTAACGACAACGGCTCCTTCTTCGACCCTGACGCGAAAATTTGCAACCAACAGACCCGTGGTCAGCATCAACACTACAAGCCCACCCATCATTGCCAACCGCCACATCAACGGAAGCTCCAAGAATGCCTGCCACAGGGTTCGCCCCGCTTGGGGATAGACAAAAAAGTGTCGCGGAACCGGGACATCTTCCAGAGAGCCCATCTTCCTAAGCGTCGCCTCGTAGAGTTCCCTCTCCCGGGCACACACCGGGCATTCAGCCATATGGTCCTCAACGGAACGCTGCTCGCCGGGATCTAAGCCCTCCATCAGTAGCAGTGCTATCTGCTCGCGGTAATTTGCGCAATTCTTGCTCATTGTTCTATCCTCTCAGGCTCGGTCGAATCGCTCAGCCATATCTTCAGCGATTCCAGACCGGCGTAGAGCCGGGACTTGGCGGTGCTCAACGGAATGCCCAAAATATCGGAAATCTCTACGAAGGTTCTCTCTTGGTAGAACTTCAGCTCCACAACGATTTTCTGATCGGGCTGCAGCTGATCCAGAGCCAAGCGGACCCTGTCTTGACGTTCCTGTTCCAGCACCTGCGTCTCCTGGTGCTCTCTCGTTCTCGGCCGCTCATTAATGGAGGAGGCGGAATCATCGAGAGAGTACTGGGTTCCGGGTGGACGCTTCCTCAATCGCGAGATACTGTGGTTGCTGGCGATTCGGTAGAGCCAAGTGGAGAACTTGGCCTGGCGGCGGAAGCGGCGAAGGCTTTTGTAGGCAGAGAGAAACGTCTCCTGCGTGACTTCCGCCGCTTCCTCGGGATCGTCCAGCATCCGTAGGATAAGGTTGTAGATAGGCTGCTCCCACTTCAGGACCAGCCGGTTGAAGGCGACCGTGTCTCCAGCCTGGGCTGCCTCGACCCAGAGCTCTTCCTGCCCTTTTTCGCTATCTTGCTGAGATTCGACTCTTTGTCGGCTCAAGACGGATCCCAACGAATCTCCCATCGGTTCTCCCAGCTCACCCACGTCTTATGAACCTTTGGACGTCGTCGGAGGACAAAAAGTCGAGGGTTCTTACAGAAAAAACGGCTCTTTTTATCCTACAGAACGTACTGGTGGAAGATCCGAGCCTCCACCGATTCGGTTTTCTGGGACGATGTGCGAAATCCCTCACCTCATACCCGTGTGTCTCCTTTCACGCCTCTTTTCCACCTTTCCCACTGGCCCTCACTTAAAAGTACCGATTTGCTCTTCGAGGCGCGCCCAACGATCAGTGTCCATGAGTACGACTTGCCGTCTGCCCCCTTGGTTGGCGTTATCTACCAAGCCTCTACCCGCACGCAGCGTCGCCTTTTCGCGGCGGCCCGCCTTTCATGCGCTTGATCCAAATGGCTTCGAGTTTCCCCTCTTCCATGAATTTTGCCAGCATATAAAGCCGATGCAGGAAACGCTAGTCTGTTGACTCTCAACTCTCCTCCCATCACCATACCGTGGATGGACTAATCAAAGGATCTGCTTGAAGGGGGAAAGGGAAAAAATGAGCAAGGTCAAATGGGGCATCCTGAGCACTGCGAAGATCGGGCGCGAAAAGGTTATTCCTGCTATGAAGCAAGGAGAACACTGTGAAATCTTCGCGATCGCCTCTCGAAGCCTTGAGAAGGCTAAATCGGTCGCAGCCGAGCTGAGCATTCCTAGAGCATATGGCTCATACGAAGAGCTCCTGGCTGATCCAGAGATCGACGCTGTGTACAATCCCCTCCCTAACCACTTACACGTCCGCTGGTCAATCAAGGCACTGGAGGCAGGAAAACACGTGCTTTGCGAAAAGCCAATCGCTTTGAGTCCGGCTGAAGCCCGACAGTTAGTAGATGCCTCTCAGAAGGAGTCCCACCTGAAGGTGATGGAAGCCTTTATGTATCGGCACCACCCGCAATGGCAGAAGGCGAAGCAACTCGTCACAAATGGTGGGATCGGTCAGCCTAAGGCGATTCAGTCTTTCTTTTCGTACACGAACGTTGATCCTGAGAATATCCGCAACGTAGCCAGCATGGGCGGTGGAGGCTTGATGGACATCGGTTGCTATAACATTTCTTTGTCCCGTTTCATCTTCGGTCTCGAACCGAAGCGAGTCCTCGGCGTAGTGGAGTATGACACACAGTTCACTGTGGACCGACTCGCGTCGGGTATTTTGGATTTTGGGGTTGGTATCTCGACTTTCACCTGTGCGACTCAGCTTGTCCCGTATCAACGAGTAAACATTTTCGGTACTGAGGGTCGGATTGAGATAGAGATTCCGTTCAACGCTCCTCCAGACCGGGCCTGTAAGATGTGGTATGAGACCAAGGACGGAATTAAACAAATTGAACTGGAGATTTGCAACCAGTACACGATTCAGGGGGATCTGTTTTCTCAAGCTGTGCTTTATGACACGGAGGTTCCCACGCCACTTGAGGATGCGGTGGCCAACATGGAGGTCATCGAAGCCGTCTTTCGTAGTGCGCGAAGTGGGACGTGGATGTAAAATCCCGCGTTATGCCAGGAAGACATGCGGCCCTCTGAAGACCCCTCAACCTCCAACCCGGCGACTGGATCATCTGGCGGGATGAGGAGATTAAAGCGGAAGATGGGCCGACCTTTCTCAACTCTTGGACTCGTACAGCCGTCAGGCTTTAAGGTCAAAGAGGGGCAAGACCACCCTCAAAGCCTTATCTCGTGATCTGCGAACTCAGAGTACTTAGGGACCTATTTTCTGGAGCTCTCCCTGCTGTGCTGGGCGATCAAGAGTCCAAAGCACGCTCTTTTCCCCGCGTTTTTCAATCAACTTTTGAATGTGCTCTACCAGCTTATCCCGCCGCTTGAGGATGGCCCTAATCTCTTGAACGCAAAGGAACTTTTTCAACGTTTTCTTGAGCATCTCCTCGGTGAGGCTTTGCAATTTTTCCCACACACCGCGTTCACAGTACCAAATCTTTGTCGGATCCCGGAGCTGCCAGTCTGTGCGAAAGGCACGAGTGTGATCAATTAGCCACAGCTCCCAATCGGGCCCATACAAAATGTTTCCCTGGTTGCGGTCTTCGTTGTAGATCAGATTGTCGAACAAGCGCATGGACTGCATCTGGAACATAAAGCGTTTCTTATCGGGCACTTCAATCTTTCTTGTTCTTCGATTCTTCTCTGTTATTGCTTTCTCGATCCAGAGTTGCAGCGATCCCTTTTTACCATGCACTCGGCGCTCTACTGTCGGAGGTACGTTATTCAACCCCAACAACCTGCTTAGCTCATAGGCTGCGCATTCAAAAACAGCCTCATCACGGAAAGCAAGTCGCACTCTTCCTTGGAGCCTGAACCTCCTCTTAAAAACCTTTACGTCACGAAACGCTGCATGAGTTTGGATCCCGTCTTTTTCTAGGCGGACTTTCAGGATGCGATTGATTCCCTCGCGCACACGTTCCCAGGAAACCACCTGCGCCGTTCGCAGGAATTCCAAGACCTCCCCGTCGTTACGAAATGGCAGAGCCTTTCCATCAAGTCCCAACCATACCCGTGATATGGTCTCCGTGGCCTCACTGTTTGTGGCTTCCGGGAACACATGGGCCTCTGCCGCCACGAGCAGCCCGATTAGGTAGAGTCCCACATGGTTTCGCAGAAAGCCGTTAAGTCGATTAGTCATCTTCAGACGCCTCGATGATTCTCCGACAAGGAAGGCGTTTCATTCTATTTCACAGGCGATGAATCGGCCGTTCTCTCGCATGATAATAGATTCCACAACGAAAACAAGTAATCCACAAATATTCGATGTCATCAAGAATCGATGGGAGGAGTGGCGTGCATACACTTATCAAGTTTAGGCTTCATAAAAGAACTAAAACCCCAAAATGCATGAGACTTGAAAACAAAGCAGTTATAGTTAGTTAAAAACCAAAAAGTACCAAGACCATGAATGAGTTCAGTAGCCTAATCAATGCAAAAAAAAGGAGGAAGTCCAATGAAGGCAGCAGTAATTCATCAATTTGGCGATGTCGATGTACTCAAGTACGAAGATATTGAGACGCCGAAGCCCAAGCCCGGGCACATGCTGATTAAGGTGCTGGCCGCCGGCATCAACCGCCTGGACCATTACATCCGTGAAGGGTCCGTCGTTCCAGAGCTTGCCTTCCCTCACATCCTGGGCTCCGACGCCGTTGGCGATGTGGCCGAACTCGGCGAAGGGGTCACCGGCTTTGAGGTCGGCGAGCGTGTGGTTCCCGCACCCGGCTACCCGCTCAACGAGGAGGACTACGACATCCGCCCGGCGATCACGGCACCTAGCTTCGCGCTGCCCGGATTGGGGACCTGGGGCGCCTATGCCCAGTACATGGAGGTGCCCGCACGCTTTGTGCTCAAGGATGACACTGGCCTAAAACCTGAGGAGCTGGCGACGCTCCCCGTGCCCCTGGCCACCGGCGTTCGGTGTGCCAAGGCGGTGGGTGAGGTCCAAGCCGGCAACAAGGTGCTGGTCCATTCTGGCGCCTCGGGTTCCGGCAGCCTTCAGATTCAGGTAGCGAAGGCTCTGGGCGCGGAAGTTGCCACCACTGTCCGTGACGATGCCAAGGGCGAGTACGCGAAATCGCTGGGCGCGGACCTTGTGATCAACACGCGCAAAGACGATTTCGTGGAGCAGGTCAAGGAATGGACCGGTGGTCTTGGCGTTGACGTGGTGATCGACAACCTGGGAGGCGACGTCCTGCCCAAGAGCATTGATGTCGTAAAACCTCTGGGCACCGTGGTGGCTTTTGGCTTCGTGGCCGGCACCGAGGTCACCTTCGACATCCGCAGCTTATTCTTCGCTCAGAAGCAGCTGCGCGGCTCGATGGCAAGTGACGTGGAGGACTTGAAGTGGGGCCTGGAGCAAGTCCGCCTAGGACAGATCAAGCCTTCACTCGACCGCGCGCTGCCTTTGAGCCAGGCGGCGGAGGCCCACCGGTTGATCTCCACCAACCAGGTTACCGGCAGCCTGGTGTTGCTGCCCTGGGCCGAATAGCAGCCTTGAGCTTTAACGATCCCATTGGTGAGATCGCGCTGCCTGAAGTGGCTAAAAGGGGAAGCTTGAGCGCCGACGTCCTCCCTGCCGAAGTGCTAAAAGGAATCTTTGCCGCTGGGATTATCTTTATCGGATCTCAGCTGTATTCATCTTACCGGCGAGAAGAAAGAGAACAACTCGCTCCAGCGCCGTAAACTGCGGATCGTCGGTAAATCGCCATCATCGCAAAGCTCGCTGCTGAGGCCACTCCCTCGCGGTTCCGTTTCTGGGTGTAAGAATTCGCCGCGTCATTGCACTCACCAATGAGGTAAAGATGAAATCTTGGAAGAAAATCGCGCTGGGGGTAGTTCTGGGGAAAGCCTTGATTATCAGTCTTGCGTTGACTTCCTCGGCGTATTTTTCGGATTCAGAGATGCTAATCGAATCTGAAAAGGAGATCAGAATAATGGCAAACGACGCTAAGTACATTACGCTATCCGAGGAGAACTTCCACAGTGAAGTGCTTGAAAGCACAGAGCCGGTTCTGGTCGATTTCTGGGCGATCTGGTGCGGACCGTGCCGGATGATCGCGCCCGTCATCGAACAACTGGCTGTGGATTTCGAGGGGCGCGCCAAAGTGGGTAAGTTAGATATTGACGAGCATACAAACATCGCCATGGAGTATGGCATTCTTTCCATCCCGACGCTGCTCTTTTTCAAGGATGGACAAGTAGTGGATCGGGTGGTTGGCGCAGCTTCAAAGAAGGTGATCGCTGACAAACTCGACGCCCTGCTCAGGGAAGAAGCAATACTTCACAATTAAAGACATCGTCAAATGGAGCTCGAGAGGGTATCTTCGCTGCAGAGGGAGAAAGTAAAAAGCGGCCTCTCCCGGCGGTGATTTGCGAGTCCATCATG
>JALLOM010000019.1 GCA_027717865.1 Acidobacteria bacterium AH-259-O06
GACCAATAGGCAATTCCTGCTCGTCACTCTTATTGCAGTAATAGCAGTGCACACGGCAGCGTTTCAGAGGCAGCGCGAATTGAAGCCAAACATTCTGCTAATTTATGCGGACGACCTGGGCTACGGGGATCTTGGCTGTTTTGGTTCCACAGAGGTCAAAACCCCTAATTTAGATCGGATGGCCTCACAGGGAATACGTTTAACGGACTTCTACGTCACTGCCCCGATTTGCGGTCCCTCTAGAAGTGGTCTCCTTACAGGCCGGTACCCTCAGCGAAACGGCTTGTACTCCAATATTCGAAATAACATGGTCAACTACGATCACCGATACAAGGAATTAGAATACGTCTTTTCACCGGAAATGACCCAGGGCCTGGACGTGCGCGAAGTCACCATCGCCCAGGTTCTTAAGCAAGCCGGCTATACTACCGGTATTGTCGGAAAATGGGACAGCGGTCGGGCTTGGCCCTTTCTACCTTTACAGCGTGGTTTTGATTTCTTTTATGGTTTTGCCAATACGGGCATTGATTATTGGACGCATGAGCGCTATGGGATACCCTCCATGTTCCGCGGCAACGAACGTATAAAGGAAGAAGGGTATGCGACTAATTTATTCCGACGTGAGGCTTTGCGATTCATAGAGGAAAACAAGGAGCGTCCCTTTTTCCTTTACGTGCCCTTCAACGCTCCCCATGGTCCGTCCAATCTGGAGCGTACGGGACCGCAGGCGCCAGATGAATACATTCGCATGTATGCTGGTCTCCCGACCGATCGCCGCACGCGATACATGGCAAACATCACCTGTATGGATGCAGCCGTCGGTGAGATCCTTAACAAACTCACAGAATTAGGCTTGGATCAAAACACGCTGGTAATATTCACCAGCGATAACGGCGCCTCCACCGTTGGGAGAAACACACCTCTGCGAGGTTCAAAAGGAGACATGTACGAAGGGGGTTTCCGCGTCCCCTTTATAGCCCGCTGGCCCGGCCGGATTGCGAAAGGTAAGGTTAGTCATGAGTTTTGCAGCACCCTCGACCTATTCCCCGCATTTCTCGCTCTTGCTGGCGTTGAGCCACCAGAAGGACTCATTGTGGATGGGTATAACATATTGCCCGTCCTGACGGATCAGGCTAAGTCACCGCGCAAGGAACACTTCTGGGAATTACAGGGCTCCAGAGCGGCGCGCGTGGGAAACTGGAAATGGGTGCTTGAATCCCCCAATTGGCTCGCACCGCCGAAAGACGCGACCGGGGAGCTCTTTGATCTTTCGGCTGACCCAAGCGAAGAACACGACCTGGCAGCAAAAAAACCGGAAGTACTCAAACAGATGAAGGCGCGATGGGAATCCTGGATGAACGAAATGGCCAATTCAGAACCACGCGGTCCATTTTCAAACACTTACTTTGAACTGCTCGGATTTCCCCGTTGACAACGGTCCGGTGGTGTACCATGCTGCCACAACGTAAGCCATGAGTTACCATATCGAGCGTATCAGTTTGTTGGCCCGGGAAAGGCCACCTGCCCGGATGACCTTCGCGCTGGGAAAACAGACGGACACGAGCAAACCGGCAGCGCCACAACTGCGCACACCGCTCGGTCACGTCCAGCTGATTCTCAGCGATGATCGAGGGAACAAGACATTCGGCTGCGCCGGTGACGGGCTGTCAGTTCGCTGGCTTGACAAGCGCTCCCAACTCTCTGAAGAGTCCAAGCTGCGCGAACTGGTGGCACTCATCCACCATGCCCGAGACATTTATCTTGAGTCGCCAACCTTTGACTCCCCGTTCGAGAAGTGGCGAACCTGCCACCAGCAGATCATGCGGGTTGGCCGGGAGCGGGGGCAGGAGGATTTAACCTCCAGTTTCGCTTCGGCCCTGATGGAACGTGCGCTATTGGACGCGGTCGGTCGCCTGGCAAAGAGGCCGCTCTTTGAGATGGTTCGCGAAAACCGCATTGGCTTTCAGCCCGAAGCGATCCACAGCGAACTGGAAGGGCTCCGCTTCACAGACCACCTGCCCAGGGGACCCCTCACCCGGTTCTACATTCGCCATACCGTCGGTTTAGCCGATCCGATCACGGCGGCGGATCTTCCGGCAGATCAACGAGTCAATGATGGAGAGCCGGAAACTTTGGAAGAATACGTCCGCCGGGACGGCATTAGCTACTTCAAGGTGAAGATTTCCGGCGATCTCTCCTGGGATTTGGACCGCTTGGCCCGCATCTGGCAGGTGATTCCCAAGCATTCCGAGACCGCAGTGACGCTCGATGCCAACGAGGCCTACGACGACTTGGCACCTTTCGCGGATTTCGTGGACCGCTTGCGAAGTGAACTTCTCGGGCTGTTTCAGCACATTCTTTATATCGAGCAACCTCTGTCGCGCCAATTAACGCATGATCCGAAGGCCGAGCCTTGGATTCGGCGGATTGCTCAGTCCAAGCCAGTAGTCATAGACGAGTCCGATGGCACGCTCGATTCGTTCAAGCGGGCCTTTGCCATGGGTTACGCCGGTGCTTCTCACAAAAACTGCAAGGGCTTTTTCAAGTCGCTGCTCAATCACGCGCTGATTGCCCATTACAATGCCTCGGGTGGCCAGGCGTTTTTATCGGGCGAGGATTTGTCGAATCTGCCGATCGTTCCACTGCACCAGGATTTCACAGCCTTGGGGATACTGGGGCTGCGCCACTGCGAGCGCAACGGTCATCACTACTACTTCGGGCTGTCCATGCTCACGGACAAAGAAAAAGCCGGCGTGGCCCGACATCACCGGGATTTGTACGTGCAACGTGGCAAAGAATGGTTTCTGAACATTCGCAACGGCATGGTCCAGTGCCCCAGCCTTCAATGCCCCGGCTTCGGCGTGCGCGACGAACCCGACTGGGCATCCATGACGGACATGAACCGCTGGATCCAGAGCAACTACCCAGGCTGACAGGGATCTTCACGCCGTCATTATCGCTTTGGGACTGGCGGGCAATAAAAAAGTTCGTGAGGATTCATGAACCATGACAGCTGAGAAACTCACCCGACGAAGTTTTATGGGCGGGGCGTTGGCAAGCACTCTTTTGGGCCGTGCTCGGCCAGAGTCCAGGATGGAAGCATTCAGGGGAGAGGGCACCTATCGCTTGTTCTGGGGTGATTTGCACAATCACAATGCCGTTGGCTACGCCAAGGGTTCTCTCAAGCGCTCCATCGACTTGGCGCTAGAGCACCTTGATTTCTTCGCCTTCACTGGCCATGCCTCCTGGCACGACATGCCCAAAATGCCGGGGGACCGGCACATGAAGTGGGTAAAGGGTTTTCAGGTCCATTCCGGACACTGGCCCAAGACCCGTCAGTTGATTCGTGAAGCGAACAGCAAGGGTTTTGTGGCGCTGCTCGGCTACGAATGGCACTCCAGCCGCTTTGGAGACTACTGCCTGATCTTCCCCGAGGATCAACCGGAACTGTTTCTACCCGATCACGTCAATAAACTACTTGACTTTGCGGAGACGAAGGGGGCTCTGGCTATCCCTCATCACGTTGGCTACAAACAAGGCTGGCGCGGGGCGAACTGGGCTTATTTCCGGGCAAATGTCTCGCCAATTGTGGAGATTTTCTCCGAACATGGCTGCACGGAGTCTGATCGAGCTCCCTTGCCCATGATTCGCCACAGCAACGGCGGCCGTTCAGCCTCAAACAGCATCCAGCCCCAGCTGGCCCGCGGCCTGCGCTTCGGATTTGTGGCATCCAGTGACGATCATCTTGGCTATCCTGGTGCCTACGGAGAAGGTCTCTTAGGTGTGTGGGCGGAAGATTTAAGACGCGATTCCTTATTTGAAGCCTTTCGATCTCGGCGCACCTACGCCGCCACCGGTGATCGCATTATTCTTGATGTGAAACTCAACGGTTGGCCCATGGGGTCCCAATTAGCTGAGCAAGCAGACCGACAAGTCGACGTCCGTGTTGAAGGCCAGGATGCGATCGCGATGATTGAATTGGTCCGCAACGGGCGAGTCATCGAACGATACTTTCCGGAGGACCAAATGAAGGGGCCCTTGAAACTGCCCGGCCGCGCCAAATGCCGCATCCAGTACGGTTGGGGGCCATGGGCAGCCCTGAACCTGGGACGGATTTGCCACTGGGACTTCACTGTGCGCTTGGAAGGGGGTCGATTCCACCAGGCCTTGGGGTGCTTCCAGTCGACTCCATCTGAGGAGGACTTACGCGACCGGCTGCGGATTGTTTCCGACCGTGAAATCCACCTTGAGTCGCACACGACCCGTGTCGGATGTTTTGCTGAGGACCCAACCAAATCGCTGATCTGCGAGTTGGAAGGGGCCCCGGATGCGGTGCTGTCCGTCCATCTGCGCAAACCCGTAGAGCAGGTGGTCAAGGCCCGGTTGGCGGATCTGATCGACGACAACGTGGTCAATTTTACCGGTGTTTTTACCAGCGAGAGTTACATCATTCATCGCCTGGTGGCTCCGACCGAATATTCGGCCACCATCCGCTGGCACGATCGCCGCACGGGCGAAGGGCCTGACTACTATTATGTTCGTGTGACTCAGTCCAACGGTCATCTGGCTTGGTCCAGCCCCATCTGGGTGGGATAGGGGCCGTGTCTTTAAAAATCAAGGTCTGACCCCTCAGTTTTTAAAGACACGGCCCCTATTATCGGCGTCTGAAGACGATGCGACCCATTTCGGCTAAGTAGAATTTGTCGCTCCAATGGTTGAGGCGCGAAGAAAATGTAGCATAAGCTTGCCGGAACTCCGCCTCGCTGTAGAGCGCAAAAGTAGAATATTTGCGCTGGCGGGCGACCTGGAGAAGCCGATCTCGAGAAAATGGCTTCTCGAACGAGAACTCATCCAACGACTCAAGTGCCAACTCCGGAAACTCCTGGTCGAGCCGTTCGAAGTGCTCCGGCTTGTAGAGACGGATCTCCTTTTCACTAAAATGCGGGAAGAACCGCCCCCAGATGGAGCGGGCGTTCTGTTCCCTAAATCGAGTGTAAACGACGTAGTAACCTCGGGGCCTCAATACCCGCTGCACCTCTGTGAAATGTTCCCGAATGTCGAAGTGGTGAACAGCGTTGGTGGAGAACATGACCGCAATGCTATTGCCAAGCAGCGGCAGCTGCTCAGCCGAGCCAAGCACTGCCTGAAAGGAGCAGTGCTGCTCTCTCGCTTTGCGCATTGCCTGCATGAGCATCCGAGGGTTACGGTCCAGGCCGAGCACATGAAATCCCTGTGCGGCCAACCTCACGCTGAACAGACCCGTACCCGTCGCTATGTCTAACACCGGTGAGCCTTTATGGTCAAAGGAACCGATACTGCTCAGCAAAGAAGACCAAATCTCGCTCCCGCGGAGGTGGTCGTACTTGGGTGCAATCTCGTCAAAGTACTTCTTACCGTCGATGACCGAGCCTGAGCGCTTCATCCTCCCCCTTTCAACGCCTGAGTGGCGTCTTTCTGTAGATTAATCTGCCCCAAGGGCAAAGAAAGGAAACCCCTGCATTATAACAAGTTCCTGCCGAAAGTCACCCCCCTGTGACGTAAGGGCACGTCAGGGATGGTGGACGTGCCGACCGCATCATGAAAATGCTCCCAGGCCAAAAGGAGAAAGGGGCACCATCGTGCACTCCTGTCGACCCTTCCCATACAATTGTTAAAGCGGAACCCTATCCAACATGCGACGTATATATTTGAGGCCAGTGAGACTGAGCAAACGGGGGAAGATTGCCTTATAATATGGGACTGTTCTTGCGGATTCAAAAAGGGCATTCTATTAAGATTAGAGATGACTGTGAGCACAAACTGGCTACTCTGAAAGGTGGGTATGGGAGATGGAAACTTCACCACGTGTGATGATCGAGGCAGAGGGACTCAGCAAGTTTTTCGGACCTTTTGTGGCAATCGATAACGTCTCTTTCTCCATTCCGGAAGGGCAGATTGTGGGGTTTCTGGGACCTAACGGTGCCGGAAAGTCAACCACCATGAAGATTCTGACCGGTTACCTGGCACCCAGCGAGGGGAGGGCCTCAATTGCCGGACTGGATATTCACCAAGAGCGCATCGAGGCTGCTAAGAAACTGGGTTATCTGCCCGAGGATGGCCCTCTCTATCTCGATATGACACCGGCGGAACTCCTGCACTTCTTTGGTGAGGCCCGAGGACTTAAAGGGACACACCTCAAAGCCCGGATTGACTGGATCAGCCAACAGTATTCCTTGCAGCCGGTTCTCGAGAAGCCGATTGGGAAACTTTCCAGAGGTTATCGTCAGAGGGTGGGTTTAGCTCAAGCCATGATGCATGATCCGGAAGTGCTGATCATGGATGAGCCCACAGCTGGACTGGATCCCAACCAGATCCGCGAATTCCGGCACAGTATTCAGGAGCTGGGCAAGACAAAAACCATTTTGATATCAACGCACATCCTCCAGGAAGTCGATGCGGTGGCCGACCGCGTTCTATTCATTCACGATGGAAGGCTGATTTTCGATGGGACACCTCAGCAGCTCAAAGGAGATGAATCACTGGAAGAACCTTTTTACCGACTGACAAATTACGGTCGCTCCGCTGTGCCGGAACCAGGAACTGAACCAACATCGGTTGAATCATGAGGGTAGGAACAATGTTCAACAGAATAAACATCGGGTTTATTCGATCCCTTGTTAAGCGAGACTTGCGGAAGTATTTCACGAATCCGACGGGCTACGTCTTCATCACACTTTTCATTTTCCTGAGTGCCGCTGCTGCATTCTGGCAGGATCGCTTTTTTTTGAACAATCTGGCCAACCTCGACCAATTGAACCATGTGTTTCCTTATCTTCTTGTGTTCTTTACACCGGCTCTGACCATGGCAGTGTGGTCGGAAGAAAGAAAGCAGAGGACGGATGAACTCTTGTTAACGCTTCCGGCGACCAGCCTCGAGGTCGTTTTGGGGAAATACCTGGCCACACTCGGAATTTATACCGCCTCACTCCTTCTCTCGGCCAGCCACATACTGATCTTGTTGTGGCTGGGAAGCCCCGACCTGGGACTGATGTTCAGCAATTATGCCGGTTATTGGCTAATGGGTTCGGCCATGATTGCCGTCGGTATACTGGCGTCCCTTTTGACCTCCAACGCCACCATTGCTTTCATCTTGGGAGCTGTTTTGTGTTCCTTCTTCGTATTCATCGATTCGACCGCCGCCTTTGGTGAGACTTTGCGTGACTTCGTAGTCCCCATGGGTGTATTCCGTTACTTCGGTGACTTTGCCCGAGGAGTCATTAGTTTTTCGGGACTGTTGTACTTTGCCTCGCTCGCGGCGTTGATGCTTTATCTCAATGTGCTGCTGGTGGAACAACGGCATTGGCCCCGTCAAGCGGACGGATGCCCCATGTGGCTGCATCATTTTGTCCGAACAGCCGCTCTGATCATTGCGGTGATCAGCATCAATGCCATCATGGCAAGGGCGAATATTCGCCTGGATGTGACGGCGGAGCAACTCCATTCACTCAGCGATGAGACACGCAGGCTGATGGATGAACTGCCGGAAGACCGCCCTGTATTTATCCAGGCTTACGTTAGTCCCGAGGTGCCGGAAAATTACGTGCAAACCCGGGCCAATCTGCTCAGCATTCTCAATGAAATCGATTCTATCGGTGGAGCGAAAATACAGGTGCTTACCGAAGACACCGAACCGTTTACCCAGGCAGCGCGTGATGCCCGAGAAAAGTTCGGAATTACACCCAGGCAAATACCGAATCTTGAAAGTGCCCGAGCCGGCTTCTCCGACGTTTTTCTGGGAGTGGCCTTTACGTGCGGTGCGGAAGAACAGGTAATTCCCTTTTTGGACCGGGGGTTGCCCACCGAGTACGAAATAACCCGAAGTATTCGCGTGGTTGCCAGGACGGATCGCAAGAAGATTGGAGTGTTGAGCACGGAAGCCAAGCTTTTTGGCGGATTCAATTTTCAGACCATGCGAAGCAATCCGGCGTGGCCCGTAGTGGAGGAATTGAAGAAGCAATACGAGGTGGTCCAGATTTCACCTTCCAGTCCAATTACAGAGGAACTCGATGGTTTGCTGGTCGCCCTGCCCTCCTCTCTGTCGCAGGAGGAAATGGATCATCTACTAACCTACATTGAGGCAGGAAATCCAACACTGCTCTTGATCGATCCCTTACCGGTGATCAATATTGGCCTGGCACCGGTGGAGAGAAGCGGAGCCAATATAAATCCTTTCCTGAGAAGCCAGGGGCCGCCGCCGAAGGACAAGGGTAACATCCAGGAGTTTATGTCCAAAATAGGGGTGAGGTGGGATTCTGCCCGCATCATCTGGGATTCCTACAATCCTCACCCGGATCTTGCGCACCTACCTTTCGAAGTGGTCTTCGTCGGCAAGGGGAACGGCAATCCAGAAGCTTTTAATGAGAACCACCAGGAAAGCGCTGAACTGCAGGAGCTGGTCCTGCTCTACCCTGGACAAATTGAACAGGCAGCCGGGACGGATTATGAATTCGAGCCTCTACTGAAGTCAGGGTATGCCTCCGGACGTCTTGGCTACTTCCAAATGGTGCAGCGAAACTTTCTGGGGGTTCAATTAAATCGGAATCTCCCTCATCCGCCCGACGAGAAAGACTACATTCTGGCAGCCCATGTCAAAGGTTCGGAGAAGGAATCAGACTCTGAAGCGGCCTCCTCGGATACTGATGGAAATCCCGAGGATCCCTCCAATGAGGAGAAGGGCGAACATTCGAGTCCACCCAGACAACTCAATGCAATTGTGATCGCCGACCTGGATTTCATTTCTGATCAATTTTTTCAGATCAGAGCGGTGGGACCGGAGAACCTCAACTTCGATAACGTCACGTTCTTTTTAAACTGTATTGATGTGCTGGTGGGTGACGAATCCTTCGTCACCCTGCGCAACAAACGAGTCCGGCACCGAACCCTGGAAAGAGTTGAGGAACAAACTCGCAATTTCATCGAGCAGCGTGTGAAGGAAGAACAGGATGCTGAAGATGAAGCAGAAAAAGCTCTGGCGGAAGCGCAGAGCCGACTAAACGAAAGAGTCAATGAGGTGCGCCAGCGCCCGGATCTGGACGCTCAGACTAAACAGATCATGGCCAGAAATTTGCAAGAAGTGGAAAACCGTCGATTCGAGGTATTGAAAACCAACATCGAAGCGGAGAAAGAAGCGAAGATCAATAGTAGCAAAGAGAATATGGAAGAGCAGATCCGGAGAATCCAGAGCAATATCAGGACATTCGCGGTTTTGCTGCCCCCCATTCCGGTGTTCGCTCTGGGCGTGCTGATCTTTGTGCGCCGCCAGCGCCGTGAAAAGGAAGGTGCCGCCGCGGCTCGAAGACTGAGGGCATAGTCATGAGTGAAACTGGCAAGACAATGACCTACGGCATCGCTGCGGTTTTGCTGCTCTTGCTGGCGTTTCTGACCGCTCCCGGAAAGATTACGCCCGATGCGTTTCTGGATCGAGGTGAGCCTTTTTTTCCTGAGTTTACCAACCCCAACGCAGCTACTACCCTGGAAGTGATTGAATTTGGCGAAGAGACAGCAGCTGCCCGACCCTTCAAAGTCACTTTCAAGGAAGGAAAATGGACCATACCCTCGCACCACAATTATCCGGCCGATGGCAAGGACCGCTTGGCCGAAACGGCCGCGGGCATTATTGGGACAAAGAAAGATGACTTTCGTTCAAACAACGTGGCTGACCACGAGGCCTGCAGAGTCATTGATCCCCTTGATGAAACAATCACCAGCCTGAAGGGCCGGGGAAAACGCGTCACTATCCGGGGGGAAAGCGACCAAATTTTGGCAGATTTGATTATCGGCAACAAGCCGGAGGGTAGAGATAACCTTCGCTTTGTCAGACTTCCCGGTCAAAAGAGGGTCTACCTGTCTCGTATGGATATTGACATATCCACCAAGTTTGAGGACTGGATCGAGCGAGATCTCTTACAGGTGGACCAAAGCGACATTGAGCAGGTGATTCTAAAAGATTATTCAATTAATGAACTGACCGGAACCGTCAATCAACGGGACGTGATTATATTGGACAAGACGGACGAGGGTTGGAAAGCCAATCGAATGTCCTCCAACCAGGAAGTAGACTCTACGAAAATGAATGATCTGCTGAGGGCAATCGACGAGTTGTCCATTGTGGGAGTGCGGCCAAAGCCAACAGGTCTGTCCAGGAGTTTGACCGGCTCCAAGGGAGGAATGGAGATTTCTCAGGCCGACGTTCTTTCCCTGCGGAGTAAAGGCTATTACTTCGCACGAGACGGAAATCTTCTCTCAAATGAGGGGGAACTCCAGGCGCGGACCACGGACGGGGTGATCTACACTTTGCGCTTGGGCGAGATCCTCTATGGCACGGGCCAAGCTGTGACTGCGGGCACCGACTCGAGCGAGGACAAAGAAGGTGGCCCCGGCGAGAATAGATATCTGTTTATCACAACGTCTTTTGACCCCAGCCGCTTCCGGCAGCCGGCTGAGCCTCGCAATACGGATTTCCTAACCAAGTCCGAGGAGGACTGGACCGACGCTGACAGAAAGAATAAAGAACTAAAAGACAAACACGACGAGTGGCGACAGAAGGTGGAGAAAGGACAGGAACTGTCCGATCAACTCAATGCCCGTTTTGCCGACTGGTACTATGTCATTTCCTCCACCAGCTTTGACAAGATCCACCTCAAGCGCAGCGATGTAGTGAAGACAAAAGAGAATTAATCCGCATTTCTCACACCCGGTCGTCACGAAGCGGCGGATGGGCGGACCTGGTAGGGGCCAGCCGGTGGCTCGCCCGAACCGGTTCTCGGTAAATGGTTTGCTCGGGCGAGCCGCCGGCTCGCCCCTACGGTACGCTGAGGAGGCCGACCGAGCGCAGCGCGGTCAGGGCGGATGATTCCGCCGATGCAGTAGAGCCGGTGTGAGAGATGCGGGTTAGGTTTGGAGCAAACATCCGGGCCAGGCGCTGACCCCCACGGGTCATTTTTTTGCTTGCTACAACCAGGGAGAGGACAATGGCATGTAGATTTTTTTCTCTTTATTTATGGCTACTTATAGCAGAACACATCAAGTAATTTCTAGTATTTAAGCGTTGGGAGACCCTTCCCTTTTTTACTCCTGATCCTAGCCCGCATTTCTCACACCGGCTCGTCACGAAGGGGCGGAAGCGCCGAGCTGACAAGGCGCGCAACCGAGGCCCCCGCAAGCGTACTGTACGGTACGCTGAGGAGGCCGACGGAGCGCAACGCAGTCAGGGCGGATGATTCCGGCGATGCAGTAGAGCCGGTGTGTGAAATGCGGGCGAGGCCTGGTGTTATTTAGCCTCTGCTTTTGTGAGCAACTGACCGACGGTAGGGTGGCCTTCTGCCACGGCAATCTTCAGGGCTGTCCAGCCGTCGTTGTTCTCTGCGTTCGCATCCGCACCCTTCTCCAGCAGGGCCTGTGCGATCTCGGCCTGGCCTTTCGATGCCGCGTGCATCAAGGCCGTCCAGCCGGCATTAGTTCTGACATTCACATCCGCGCCCCCATCGAGCAGGGCTTGAACCGTACTGATGTGGCCTCCCCCTACGGCCCTGGTCAAGGCTGTCCAGCCGTCCCCTGTCCTCACATTCACCTGTGCACCTTTTTCCAGCAGGGCTTGCACGATCTCGGTGTGGCCTTTGGATGCGGCCTGCATCAAGGCGGTCACACCCTCCCGGTTTCTGGCATTCACCTGCGCGCCCTTGGCGAGCAGGGCTTTCACGATGTCGGTGTAGCCGTTCAATGCGGCGTGGATCAAAGCGGTCCAGCCTTTTTTGTTCTTCGCATTCACCTGCACGTACCTGTGAGTCAGCAGGGCTTGCACCACGTCGGGGTGCCCTTCCCCGACGGCCATCATCAAGGCTGTCCAGCCGTCACGGTCCTTGGCATTCACCTGTATGCCCCTGTGAGCCAGCAGGGTTTGCACCGCGTCGGTGTGCCCTTCCAGTGCCGCATGCATCAGGGCTGCGGTGTTATCGTTGTCTTTGGTATTCACCCAGTAGTGCGAAGACAGAGGCCAGCGCTGGCTGGCTTTGGCAAGCAAGTGCTGCACTGCCTCGGCGTGACCACCGAGTGCTGCCCACATTAAGGCTGTCTTCCCATTACTGTCTTTTGCCTCTATATCCGCTCCATGAGTCAGCAGGGCTTTCACGGTGTCGCCGTGGCCTTCCGCGGCGGCCTTAATCAGAGGTGTCCCTCCATCGCTGGTCCTGGTATTCACATTGGCGCCCTGTGCCAGCAGGACTTGAGCCGTTTCGGTGTGCCCTCCCAGTGCCGCCCCCATTAGGGCTGTCCTGCCTGCATGAGTCTTGACATTCACATCGGCGCCTTTAGCCAGCAGGAGTTCCACCACGTCAGTGTGACCGTTTTGTGCAGCATGCATTACGACTGATCCGCCATCGTGAGTCTTGGCATTCGCGTCTGCACCTCTGTCCAGCAGGGTTTGTACCAGGCTGATGTGACCGTTCTCTGCCGCATGTATAAAGGCCGTGGCGCCGGCATCGTCCTTGGCATTTTCGTCCGCTCCTCTGCCCAGCAGGACTTGCACCACGCCGGCGTGGCCGTTCTTTGCCGCATGCATAAAAGCCGTCACGCCATCATCGTCCTTGGCACTGAGATCCGCACCTCCGTTCAAGAGGACTTGCACGGTTTCAGAGTCGCCATTTTCCGCCGCCACCATCAGGAGGGTCTTGCCCTCCTCGGTCGTCCGCATATTCACATCGACGTCCTTGCCCAGCAAAGCCTCTACGGTGGCGCTGTCACCTTCTCTTACGGCCACAGCTAACTCTTCGTCGAGATCCCGAGTACAGCCCGGGAGGAAGATTAAAAGGAAGGCAAGGGCTGAGCAGGCGATGCGAATTGGCTGCATAATTCGTCTCCATTTCATCTCAATTACTCCAGTTCAAAGACCACATGCTGCCTCGATGGAGAATTATAAACACCGTGGTGTTTTGCCGTCCACATTCGAGTGCTTTTATAGGTGAATTTTTCCGCTCAAATCACCAGAAAGGAGTGCCCTACCCTCAACTGAAATCGCTCGGTAGTACGTCAAACCCTTCGCGCAAGGCGGCCTGGCGCAGTCGAGAGTCCAGACAGACAAAACCCGCTCTATCAGTGTGTTCGCCACACCAAATCAGTGCCGCTGAAAGCTGAAAAGCATCGGCTCCTCGCAAGGGATGGATTCGAAGAAGTCGCAAAGCTCGAAGGCGAAGATCCTCGACCGGCTGGATTTCGAAAGCGCGAGCTTGTAACTCATCGATTGCCCTGCGGGCTGATTGCTCTGCCGAGAGATCGATTTTGCCTTGACAGCGATGCTTTCAGCTCGGCAATGCCTGCAGTTCGCGCAGCGTCTTCGCCTGACCTTGGAGCTTTCCAATTTTTGCCTCTCGCTGAGAAAGGCTGGAGCCAGGGAGCTGTTTTGCCGGGACAATTCGAAGACGCTCTGGACAGGATCGGACGGCTCGTAGCGGAGTTTAATCACTACCTCCAAGCCGCTCTCCTACGCGTTAATTGGTGGGATGGCTCTCAGCGCATGGGGCGTCGTCAGGGCAACCAAAGACATCGACCTGCTCCTGAAGGTTGAAGATAGGCAACATTTGCAGAAGTTCCTGGACTTTCTTTCTGGCCGGCCGGTTGAGTTCGAATTTCTCTCTTCTTCCCCAGACGACCCGGTGCCTCTGCTGATCCGGGTACAAGTGGAGACCCGACTGCCGATCTCCATTGAATTGCTGGTCAGCACCACACGGTGGGAAGCAAAAATGGTGGATGAGGCAGTTGAAATACGGCTTGAGGAAAATCTGCGACTGCGGGTGGTTAAGCCGGAACACTTGTTGTTGCTGAAACTGAGGGTAGGCAGTCCCCAGGATATGCTCGACGCTGCACGTTTGAAAGAAGAATGTGAAAGGCAACCCGATTATGATTGGTCAGACGCGGAGCGAATGGCTCAGGAAATGGGGATTTTGGAAAAGCTGAAAAAAATCTACTAACTGGCATCTCACTTTGGCGGGAGCCGATAATTGCGGATGCTCTTAGCGGATCACCATTTATTCTCGTTTGACACGGCCAACACTCTATTGACGAACCGGAACCATTAGTCCCCAGCGGCAAGTGAAGGGATTGACAAGGCCTTCGGCACCCCAAAAACGTCAAGGTCTTGGTGTGGCCAAGCAGCTGAGCAAGTTTTTTCGTATTCCACAACGGAGGTTACAGACTTTAGCAGGAGCAACTCGTCCCATTTCCGAACAGTTTCGGGAGCAAGCATCACGGTTTGCTGCAAAGTCTGAGTCATTCGCACGTCTTACGAAGCAGGAAAAAAGGGTACTGGATGAATTCGTGAAGTTCTTAAGAGCTGAAGGAACGAGCCGCTAATGAATCAAGGAACACGCACCGAACAGATTGGTCCTGCGGGGGCAAAAGGCAAAGAAGTAACTGTAGCCAAGGGTGAACCACTTCCCCCTACACCCAAGAAGAGTACGCTACCCGATGAGCTTACCGGCTTTTTGATGTCAAAACTACCCCGTGAAACATTTTCGCCTATTTGCAATCTGAGATTAGTAGAAGACAAAGTACAGCTAATTGATTCACTGGGGGTAGAGGAGCCATGAACGCTCCGGATCAAACCAAGGGCTTTGAAGATCCCTTGTTCTCCCGTGTGAAGAGGAGAGAGGGGGTCAAAGCCGAGGCTAGGCGAGAATCTAAGGCCACGGGGAATAGAGTTGGCTTGATTCTGCTGGCAGCAGCACTGAGTCTTCTAGGCTACTACCTCTTCCAAGCCCGGCAGCCACTTCACGAGCTTAGTGCGAGCCCAACGGACAGCCAAAGCCAAACTCCCCTTTTAGAGGTTAAACACAAGAGAATAGACGAACCCGCCGAGCATGATCATTACGTCATCACTGTCGATGACATCCCGGTTCTTATTTTCCGAACCAGGGGAGGTTTCAGCGACGTCGAAAGCAGAGCGAGAACGACTGCTGAAAATCTTCGCACTGCCCTGGTGAAGTTTAAAACTGGGCTGGAAAAACAGGATCAAGCCGGCTTCACGGTCGACCATCATGGCGGGATACACTACCTTTATTTGATGGGAGAAGAAATCGTCGAGATTTCTGAGGGAGACGTAGTCGGTTACGAGAAACGGGACCCTCATCATCATGAACGGCCAGTGGGTGGACAACGACGAACTCTTTGATGCGGCCTTGAAGCGCTTGATGCTCCCCGTGAACGCCAGTGTCCAAAACTGCTACTTTGATGTTTCTGCCCTTGGTGCTTTTCCACACCTCTGGAATACCCAGGTGTTTCAATCCCCACGTGAGGCCATCTTTGATCTCTTGCTTGGCCAACTCGGCATAGCTGACTTCCTTGGGCTGGATGAGCTGGATCTTCTGGTTTGGCAGAACGCAAATCACATCGGGCTGTTTTGCTAAGGCCGGTAGCGTTTTGGGCGTCACTTCCATCATGCTAACTGGTAGCGTACTCTCGCCGATGTCGAAGTGAGCAAGTTCGTCTGCTCTTCTGAGACGCTTGCGACCAGCCTTCTGGTATCCTTCAACAGAACAGCCAAAGTGCTGACACACAAAATTTTCATCTCAATCCTCGGCAACCCTGATGTTGATCTGAAAACCACCCTCGACGGGTTTACCGGAGACAACAATGATATACCCACCGCCAGAACCGGAGAAGTTGGCTCCGGCGTGAGAGGCGTATTTGTCCATCTCCCGAAGGATGTCTTCGTTGACCGTGTAGGGCAGGATCTTCCTCCAGCAGTCCACGGTCCGGCTTAGTGCCTGACCAAGCTTAGCCACGTCGCGGCTGACAATTGCATTCCAGCAATCCTTTCCCGACTGACCCAGTTGTCGAACAGGTTCCAGTTCCAGATGCTTTTCCTTCAGTGGATCATACCCTGCAGGACGGGGAGCCAGGGGAACGAAGTAAAGGACACTCTGCAGCCAGGTAACAGTTTCCGGCTCAGATGTGGATTCAATTCTTTCCGGCCAGTAGTCGCCATCATAATCAAGCCGGCTGATTCCCGGGTAGACCAGACCGATGTGATCCTGGGAGCCGGAAACGTATTTTGTCCCAGGCGGATTCTCGAAGGCAAAGAGCAACTTGGCGGTCTGCTCGTAGTCATGAGCAGGGAAGCGTTGTCCCCAAATCTGCTGGGCCCTCTTGCGCGTGCTGGTTGCCATACCCGATCGATCATTGAACCAATGCGTGGGTTCAAGCGACACCACGACAACCGAACCGGGGTGAATCGCCGACACCCATGGCTGATCGACCCAACCGCCCGCCAGACAGACTCGATAAGGTAGCTCCATTCGTTCCTTGGTGTCAGAACTGCTGCGTGCCATCAAATCAGCCGGCGGAATTCGTTTCAGCACTTTGTACTCGACATTGTATTTTCGGCACAATTCTGCCTTACCGTCGGTGTGTCCGTCTTCATTGACGACAAAAATGTCGGGTCGCAATTCTTCCATGTCCGGCTCAAAGTCGAGCATGCCGCGGCCGCCAGCCGCGGCCGCTCCAGCGACGCAATTGATGCTGTTCAGCACGTAGACTCTCTCTTCCTGAGAAAACATCGGGAGCTTGCCCTTTAGCGCTTTGATATTCTCGTCGGAACCGACACGCACATGAAGTTCCCCAAAAGCGGAGGCTTCCTTCAAAAAGGCAATGTGGCCGGCATGCAGTAAATCAAAACAGCCGCTGACCAGAACTTTCTTCATGATAAGGACACTCTCCAGCCAAAGGGAACACCTTTTTGCGGATGTTCGGGTTATGGTGAAACACTCTCTGGAATGAGCGAGTGGACACTGTTCTTTTTCACTTTGTCATCTGCCCGCAAATCCAGTTGTAGGTCCGAACCATCCCTTCCTTGAGGGGCAAATCCGGTTCCCAGTTGAGTAATTTCTTGATCAATGTATTGTCGCTGTTGCGCCCTCGAACCCCTTGTGGTGCATCCAGATCGTAACGGTGTTCAAGCTTCACCCCGGCGATCTCTTCCACGATATCGACTAACCCATTGATCGAAATCAACTCTTCACTTCCCAGATTGATCGGTTCGGTGATATCGCTGTACATAATCCTGTATGTCCCTTCCAGGCAGTCATCAATGTACATGAAACTGCGGGTCTGCCGGCCGTCTCCCCAGATTTCAATTTCATGCTTGCCTGAGAGTTTGGCCTCGATCACTTTCCGGCATATGGCGGCGGGGGCCTTTTCACGTCCTCCTTCATAGGTTCCAAAAGGACCATAGACGTTGTGGTAGCGAGCGACCCGAGTGAGAATTCCAAAATCTTCGCGAAAGTGTCGGCACATTCGCTCGCTGAAGAGCTTTTCCCAGCCGTAGCCGTCCTCCGCCAGCGCAGGGTACGCGTCTCCCTCTTTTAAACCGGGATTGTCGAGATCCATCTGTTTCTCAGCATTGTAGACGCAGGCAGAGGAAGAGAAAAAGTAGCGCTCTACACCGAGATCTTTTGAGGCCATCAGAAGATGGGTGTTGATCAGAACACTCAACATGCAGAGAGCCCGATTGGTTTCAATGAAACCCATCCCCCCCATATTGGCAGCCAGATTGTACGCTTCGCGGCAGCCATTGACTGCCTGGTAGCAGTTCTCCTTGTTGTTCAGGTCGAGCACCAGATTGTCGACATCGGGGAAGACCTGATACCACTCATTAATGGGCTTGATGTCCACGGCCCGAATCCGCTCGTAACCTCTCCTCTTAAGATAACTGACCAGGTGCCCGGCTATGAAGCCTCCGGCACCACAAACCAGAACTTTTTCGTCTTTCATTTGCCTTTTCTTCCGTGTTAGTTAAAGGTTCATATTTCTTTCCAAAGACTTGTAATAGAATAAAATAAATTGCAGATCATGGAATGGATTGATTTGACCATATAATGGATATAATTGACTTTTCTGAGCCTCCCGTTCGTGGGCGATGGTTTTCGGCGGGGCTGCTTGAAGTTTGATGGAAAAAGAGAAACCTTCGATCATTTCGACTCAGGTCAGCGACGCCCAGTACTACTATCTCAATCTGGATCCGCCTCACACAAAGAAAACCATCGTGGTTTGCGGTGGGCGGGAGCGTTGCAATGCGGACTACCGAATCAATCGGAAATCGTTTCGTTTTTTGGGAATTGAGTTTGTTCTTCAAGGCGAAGGTCGGCTGATCCTGAACGGTCAGCACTTCAAGTTGCTGCCGGGGATGACATTTTCTTACGGTCCCGATATTCCGTGTCATATTTTCAACGACCCGGAAAAACCGATGGTCAAGTACTTCGTCGATTTCGTGGGAGAAAAGGCTGAGAGGGATTTGAGAGGGAGTGCCACCGGTTTGGGGTCGGCAGTACAACTGACAAACCTGTTTGAAATCTCGGAAGTCTTCGAGAGTCTTTACCGCGAAGGGAATAAGAACACTCCCTACACTGACCAGATCTGTGCCCAGTATTTACAGGTGTTGATGTTGAAGATCGCTGAAAGCGTTATCTCCGGTGCCCCTGCCGGTACACGGGCCCTAGAGACTTATCAGCGCAGCAAGCAGTACATCGATGAAAATTTCACCAGGATCAATTCTTTAAAACAGATTGCTAGCGACTGTCATACCGACCTTTCGTATCTTTGCCGTCTGTTTAAGAGGTTCAACCAGGTGAGCCCATATCAATACCTTATACGGAGGAAGATGAATCACGCTGCCAATCTCCTCAGCGCGGGAATGTTGGTCAAGCAGGTGGCTGCGGAACTCAACTACAGTGATCCGTACCACTTTTCACGTCTGTTCAAGAACTATCATCGGGTGTCCCCGACGCGATTCCTCGCTCGGGTCAGTCGTGGAGAGTTCGCAACTGCGGGCGGATTGATCGACTGAAGTCGTCACTCACTCGTTTTCCTGTTGGCTACCAGGAAGATCACGCCCGCGACAGCGATGACCGTGCCCCACCAGATGCTCGTGTGGAGCTCGTACAGCACCGTCTGCATCTCCGGTGGAGGAGGGGAAATCATCCCGTAAATCCCGCTCGCGGTCACGATGAAACCAACGATCAACAGCAGCCACCCGACGAAATACCAAATGGGCTTTATGCCTTTGGTTTCAGTATCGATCTGCTCTGTCATTATTGTTGCCCCTTATGATTTACCAGAAGTAGACGTTCAGCGCGATGAAGAGGATTAGCGTGACGATTGCCCAGCATCCCGGGGTACGGTACCAGGAGACCTCCTCGTCGTGCTTGATCTTGGTCAGGGCCCATACCAGGCCTTCCAGTTCTTCGTCTGGCCGGGGCTTGGTGAAGAAGCTGATGACGACGGCCAGGCCGGCGGAGATCAGCCAAGCCCACAAGCCGCACCAGAAGTTGGCGGCCATGAACCCGGTACCTTCGATTGGGGTGAAAAAGCTGGGCTGGACCACGCCCAACTGCTGCAGCAGGAACATGCCGAAGGAGCTGGTGCAGCCCACCAGCATGCCCCAGAACGCACCATGCGGGGTCAACCGCTTGAAGAACATGCCCAGCAGGATGATGGCCACGCCGGGCGCCAGGATCATGGAGGAGATCGCCTGGAGGTAGTCGATGACGGTCGGCATGTTCCTTGCCACGTACGCCCCGGCCACGGCTAATAACAGGCCGGCCACCGTCGCCAGGCGGCCCATCCGGACCAGCTGTTCGCTCGTGGCATTTTTCTTGAACACCGCCTGGTACAGGTCGTAGGTCCATACGGCAGTAAAGGCGCTCATGTTGCCGGCCTGCCCGGCCATGAGCATCGCCACGACTGAGGTAATCCCCAGCCCGATCAGGCCCTGCGGTAAATAGCGGGCCATCATCAGCGCCAAGGCTGAGTCAAAATCGGGACTGCCATCGGGCCTCGGTATCCTCCAGTGGCTCGATGAACTCTCGAAGACGTCAGCAAATTATGTGCAGTGTTCGACAGGGGCCACCATCCGAAAGGCTTAGCTGACTCGGACATAGGAGTGATGGAGATGAACGACTTCACATAACGCAACGCTTCACACGTCACCCCCACATCCATGCATTGGTGAGCGATGGGGCCTGGGGTGAGGACGGGGTTTCCTCTCCCCTCGGCTGGGTCGACTCGGCGGTGCTGACCCGGCTTTTCCAGCAGAACGTGCTGGATATGATGG
>JALLOM010000190.1 GCA_027717865.1 Acidobacteria bacterium AH-259-O06
TACAAGCACACCCAGTGGCTGCCCATAATAAAATTTTACTGAGTGCAAGTGACTTACAGATCCACTGGATTTTTTTACCGGATCACCCTGTCTTTGTCAACAAGAAAAAGAAAAAAGTGTGGAACTCGGAATAAACATGGTACCCCCTTAGTGAGAATTAAAGTTTTAGGGAAAACCGGGCAGGATCTTGTTCTCTCAAACAGCGCTGAGGGTCGAGCCGTGGCACGGGTGGGAGTTGGAACCATCAGGACACGGCAAACTCGTTTGGCCTTGGGCCAGCGCGCGAGCGTGCTGCTTGCCGGTATAGCCGAATCCGATAATCCCGAAGTTCATGCTTGCTGCGGGGAGATCTAGCCGAAGGCCAAGACCCCGAGAGCTGGTCATTCCCAGGATGATTCCCGTGATGCCGTAGGCCGAAACCCGCTCCTTGAAAAAAAGGATGCCCACCAGGACGACAAAGAAGAGCCCACCCCCAGGGGCGACCTGGAAGACGACGAAGCCGGGGATGCCGTATTGCAGGACGAAAGCCATGCCCACCTGCCCGATCACACTGCTGAGGGCCAGGCCCGCCCCGATGACGATTGCGCGAGTGAAGGGACGGCTCTGTTTCCGAAAAAAGAGGATCGCAGCCAGAATAAAACCGGACCAATACCACAGCATCAGATAGGGGAGCTTGAAAGTCTCGGCGAGTCCCATCCCCTGCATGATCCTCAGCCCGAAAGCCCCCAGCCCGTTGGTGATGAAGCAAATCAACATCATCCGGATCCACATCACTCACCCCCCTCGGCCGGGTCGGCGAGCGAAGCCGATGTGGAAACCTCAGATCTTGCAGCCTCTTCGTCCAGCTTCTTGTCCTTCCAGAGCAGAAGCATTGCAACCACAACCAGAACCAGGGCGACGGCCTTGGCCAGACTGACGGGTTCCTTATAAACAATGATGGATAGGACGGTGGGCAAAGCCGTTGAGAGATTAATTACAACCCAACTGGTGGCGATCTTGCCCTGCCCGTAGCGAAGTCCCGTGTGAAAGGCGAGGATTGCCGTGGACGCCAGAAAGCCACAGATGCCGGCCACCAAGTACAGGGTAGCGGGTGTCTCCAAAACCAGGTTGACGCTTCGAATCAGGACGAGGTAGCTGAATGAGAAGGTGCCCGCCCAAAAAAACAGTGTCAGGTTGATGGCGCTGGGGCGGCACCGAGCAAACTGATAGGCGTTGATCTAACAGGAGCGTTTTGCGCCGCTTGCCGCGAATGTGTGGCTTTGTCGACCCACAAGGCCACTTGACAATGGGGCATGATCGACTACATGTTAAGAGCGTATTAGCTTTTTCGTTCGATACGGTCGACCCCAAAGGCGGGGATCTGTCGAGCTGGACTTTGACTCTGCAGGAGTTGAGAAACAATCTGCTGGCCCTGACCCAATCCGCCTCTCGCCGGCCCGTTGAATTTCGCTGAGCCAGCTCAGGGATTTGGCAAGAGAATAAGGAGAGTCTCCCATGCAAGAACAACGCTTGACAAGATTGGTGACGGCCGGCCTTCTTGCCCTCTTTGCCGGACCGTTGCTCGAAGGCGCGCCGCGTCTCATCCCCACGCCGCACTACCAGGCCTGGGGCAAACAGGTCCTGAGGCTGGAAGGGGGATCGGACCCCGTGCAGCTGGTCCTGATGGAGGGAGCTTCGGCCAAGGAAGAGCTGGCGGCCGAACTGATCCGATCAGAAGCCGAACAGCTCTCGGCCGGAAGGGTCCTCTTTCGGAAACGCCGCGTGGGGGGAATGACACCCCGGCCCCGGCCGGCGGCCGGCGTCTACCTGACCCGGTGGAGTCGCGACGGTGATCTGCAGAATCTGTCGAGCGTTCTCGACGAGGAAGACCGTCAATTGCTTTCCGATCCGGAAGAGAACGAACAAGGCTTCGTCCTGCGGATTTTGCCGGAGAAACATCAGATCTGGTTGATCGGTGCCACATCTCAAGCGGTGCTTTACGCGGCCGTGACACTCCTCCAGGTCATGGAGCCAGCCGGCGACGGCCTCGCTTTTCAGGAAGCTCACGTTCGCGACTACCCCGACTTCCGCTATCGGGCCGCTTCTGACTGGCTGCTGTTTGCCGAGATCAACCGCTGGGCCTATGACTGGGGGGATGGTAGGCGGGCCTTTGTGCGGCGCATCAAGAGAAAGCTGGATTTTTGTCTGCGTTACAAGATCAACCTGGTGTTCTTCGACGGATTCGGATGGAACGCCGAGAAGTTTCCCGGCTACTCCACGATGATGAGAGAGCTCAACCGTTACGCCAGGGACCGAGGAATCAAGCTGCTCTTCGGGGGTTACGGCGCCAATTACAACCCACGCGCCATCCGCCCGGAACACAATATCGGCAAGGTCTGGTACAACCGCGATCAGTACCCGGACGGTAACGTCTACGCCTGTTTCGGGGAAAACGACCCGCGGCGGGGTACTTTGGGAACCTGCCGCGGCAACGAGGAACTCAACCGCCTCAAGGCCGCCGAGATGACGGAGTTCGTCCGTTCCGTGGAACCGGGCGCCCTCTATATCCACCACGAAGACCGGGGAATCGGCGACCCCCACCTTCCCTATCACCTCACCAACTATGAGCTGTGGGAAACCTGGAAGCGCCGATGTGACCGCTGTCGCAGCAGATGGCCCAGCGACAGCCTGATCACGAAAGATGGGGGCGCCGGAGCAGTGGCACACGGGTACAAGACGCTGTTGGAGGCCATTCGCAACGTCAAGAACAACGATTCCGGATACGATGCCTCGCGAGATTGCAGCATTATCTTTATCAGCCCCGGCTACAATCCCTTTCCGACCGAACCCAGCGACTGGGAGAACCACCTGATTTTCTGGACCAACGTGCTCTCCCTGCTCCCTCCACACGAAAATCTGGAAATCGGTTTCCGGGAGGTTTTTCCCCAACAAGGGACCAGAAAGCGCTGGGTCGATGCCTACCGGGAACGTTTGGGCGCCCAAGGCCTCAATACCCGAACTCTCATCTTCTTTCTGGGAGGAGCCGACCTTTATTCCCGCAACTCCTTCAACTATCCCTTTTCCGGAACGGCGGCCATGAACGGAATTTTCCGGGGCGGGGAGACCATTTACAACTTCAGCGGGACCGTTTTCCAGGAGCCACTCCAGCTTTTCAATGCCGAGTTCAGCTGGAACGTGAGAGCCCCCGGGCACGTGATTCCGGAACGCTACGAAGAAGCCAAAGCGACCTGGCAGTCCTTGATGAACAATCGGCAGCTGCCGGAGGAGATTACACGCACCAACGGATTCCTGGCAGAAGCCTGCCGCAAGCTCTATGGGAAAAGGGCAGGCGAGAAAATGCTGGCGTTCTTCACAACGTATCGGACGCAGCCACGAGTGGAGGTCCCGGCAGGCATCGGATCCCGAATCATGCAGACGCATTCTGAGCGTACGGTGGATGAAGTCTACGGCAGCGACATCGACCTTCTGGTGCCGGCGGCGGCGGAGAAGTTGTATCCCTTGTCGATTCTGTGGAGAGTCCTGGCTCTGGATCGGGAGTCAGCCGGTCTGACGCTGAGTCGCAGGACCCAGGAATTGACCTCACTCTTGAACATCTCGACCGGGGAATGGCAACAGCGTTGGGCCAGGCTGTGGCGCATGTACGCGGAGGTGAACTCCGAAGCCCTTGGCCGCGTGAGTCAGGTCCTACAAACCCCTGACCTCGAAGACGATACGCGCCCCGACGTCGAATATCTAAAGCAATGCCTGGAAGTGGGCGCACACTTCTCTCAAGCCCTCGCCTCCTATCACGAAGTCGTGGCGGGCTCCCTCCGGAAACCGAATCCCAGGTTGCCTGCCCTACTCGTCGAAGCAGAGTCCAAGCTTCGCAATCTTTCCGGTTTTCTGGAGAAGAACTTTTCTTTTGACATGGTTGATCCCCTGGGCGGAGACCAGGCCAGCTGGCTCGCAAGCCTGTCTTATCTGAGAAACCAACTCGAGGCATTATCGGAGGGTGTGGGCGCCCACAAGTGAACGACAAGGGTGCGGGTGAGCCTGAAGTAGTTGATTATAAGAGGATTCCCTGACGGCGCGGTTTGAACCCCAAAGACGGCGCACTGAGAAATGCGGGCTACTAGCGCAAGTTTACGGGGATTTTGGGCAAGAATCGCTGCAAGTTGCCCGGCCGGGTAAAGGCCTCTTCGCGATTGAGTGTAGTGGGCAATGAAAATCTCCTCACCGCGTACCCGGCCACGATGCACCTGTTTGACGCGGTACTTCAAAACGTAGCATAGCCATAGAGATCGTTGGAAGGAAACCTGCCCGGGATCTCCAGGAGTTTAGCGGTCACCTCCACACTCCCTAGAGTTGTGACCGAATCCTCCACTCCGGTCTCCACAACATCCCCGAACGAAATAGTCGACAGCCCACATAAGGAGAGAATCAAGAAGACGGTGCGACCGACCTGGGGAGCGGCGGGGCGAGCAAGACCAGTCACTTCTACATTCCCATGTCCGCATAGGTCCAGTGAGGTTCCCAACACTCCGGGAGCTGGAGGACGGGTCCATCGTTGGCGTGGGGGTCCAGCTTGCGCAGGGCCCTGCTCTTCCCCCCGATGATCGGCGCATCGCTGATCCGCATCAGTCCCATGGGTGCGCCTTTCCTCTTGATGCCCACTTGATCGAACTCAGAGCGCAGCACCTTCAGATCCTCTTCATGTGACCTGGTAAAAAGCACGTACCTGCCATCGGGAGAGACCGCTCCGCCGTAAATATGGCGACCGTCTTCACCATAAACCAGACGCCGCTTCTGAGCCTGCTTGTCCCCCATCCACAGCTGGGTCCAACCGTGCTCGAGCTTTTGTCCAGCTCTTCGAGCCATTTCGCCTCCATCGAGGACCTCCTGATTGACTGGACGGTAAGAATAGATGACATGTTCGGAATCGGGAAACCAATCTCCGGTGCAGCACATCCGGGGTCCACTAACCGAACTTACCCTGCCCGTGGCAAGATTCAGGCAGACCACTCCCCAACCCTTGCCCTCCTGATTGGCTGGTCCACAAAAGTCTTCTCCATTCGCGGACCAAAAAAGTTGCTGATAGATTCCCTGCCGGTTCATTTGGCGCATTATCTGTCCGGTCCCCAGGTCATAGATTTTGATTCCGCTCTTGTACAGGCAGGCAATCCGCTTGCCCTCGGGTCCCCAGGAGGCCCACGGATACTCACCCGGACCTCCAACCGACGCCGGATCACTCCCATCTGAGGCGGCGATCATCAGCTGCCCCTGCAGGCCCCAATTGAGATGGTGAAACTCGGAGGTCTTCGTAAGTCGGCGGTAAAGGAGCTGCTTTCCATCGGGCGAAAACCGTCCGCCCATCTCATGGAAGTCAGGGGTATTGGTAATATTAAGCTGTTTCGAGCCGCCGGGCCTTATAAGAAAGAGGTCCCAATCGCCGCGCTCGGTTCGCGAACTGTATACGATCCAACCCTTGTCATGAACTTCCTCGGCCAGTCGCAATACCCGTGGATCATCGGACGGTGACTCGGGTGAATCACCGGAAGGTTCCTCGGACAGACAGCCTATCAGAGAAATGAGGCCGAAGAGTAAAAGCCCGCCGCTAAGAAATCGATCTCCCCTCATACTCACCCTCGCTTGGGTCTGGTCTTGGCGTTATCCCCCCAAATGTCGTCTCGAATGACTGTTCCAGGTTTTTCCGGCTCGAAGCAGGCTTCGCGGCTCCCC
This sequence comes from Acidobacteria bacterium AH-259-O06, assembly GCA_027717865.1. Lineage (GTDB taxonomy): Bacteria > Acidobacteriota > UBA6911 > RPQK01 > JADFOI01 > JALLOL01. The sequence goes on from JALLOM010000190.1 coordinate 5,719, forward strand.
TGGATCACACAACTTTTCCTCGACAGAGCCAGCCGGCACCGTGTACTTTTACAAAATAGAACTTACTTTTATGATCATAGCTCTCCCCAGCCGACACAGTCAAGGCGCTGGGACACTGGTGGCTGAGGGCGCCACTCTTGAGTCCGAATTCATTCTTCACAAAACGGGTATTGACTTTCGATACCCGGGTCACTATAAACAAAAGTAACTTTTGAGTAACTCAGCTCGATTCGAACGAGGAGGGGATTTAAAAACACGAGCTGTATACCAGCACCGGTCGGGGCATTTGTTTTTCTGCTAGGAACGAGCCTCGGTGTGGAAATAAAGTCGTAGTGAAAACCCAAGTTCAGTGTGAAATTCAGACGCACTTTCCAGTCATCCTGGAAGAAGAAACCAAAATGGAAAACCGGAGATTCGTGCCGGGGCAGCCGGATTCACAAAACATACGACACGGCGAAAACGCCCAACGAACTGCGATACGCCCTTGAACGTTTGGTGGTTAAAAGGTTTTTGTTCGAAGTCAGAACTCAAGTTTACTTATGGCAAGCAATCGGTACGTTCTTATTTTGATCGCTCTGTTTCTCTTGTACCCACAAATGGCCTTTTCAGCGGGCGAACGCATCGCAGTACTCCAAAAAGACAAAGTCTTCCCTGACTTCAGCAACTACGTTGGAGAAATTCTTCGGACAGAGGGAATTGTCGAGTTCAAGTTGGAGTAGCTCTCACAAGTTGCTGTGACAACGTCTTAGTAGTTATCGCGTCGCAATCCTTCCGTCGGGTAAGTGGAACCCGAAGGAAAGTCGACAAAGTTAAACAGTACGTTAGCTTCGTGGATGGGCAAGCAAGGCGCCGTGCCGCTCCAAAGAGCCAGCAATCAGCGGCTGCGGTAGATCGAGTGAAAAATGTAGGCCAACAGCGGGTTTGCTGAACTCGCGTGGAGGTTCCGGCGAATCCTTACAGCGCATCCATCACGAGGAGAATGAACATGTCCGGAGACATCATG
>JALLOM010000191.1 GCA_027717865.1 Acidobacteria bacterium AH-259-O06
GCTTTGTTCGGGCGAGCCACCGGCTCGCCCCTACCGGCCCGCCCTTGCGCCGCTTCGCCACGAGCCGGTGTGAGAAATGCGGATTAACCGCGACAAGAGTCACACCGCGCCTCCAAAAATGGGGCGAAACCGAGGACCATCCAGCTCACCGTTCCTACCACTTTTGTGATGAGTCTTCCAGCACGGTGTGGCAAACCACGGCAAAGATAGAGCGGGGACAGTGAAAAACCGAGACCGCCCTGAGCAAAATGCAATGGGCTTGACCTCGAAACTTTCATATGTTCTATTTCTAACCTTTGACATTTTAGTACCGGCGAGAGGCACATACTGTAAGAAAATGATCTTCAAGACACTTTTCGTAGGATTACTCCTCGCACAATTTCCGTTTCTGGGCGCTTCGGGGCCAGCTCTACAGGCGTCCCGGCAAGCGCCCCAGGCACAAGTGGCCGCAGCCGACGGCAGTCGAGCGGAGGAATGGAGGGAGCGGCGCCGCCGGAAGCTTCAGAAAAAAGCACCTGAAACGTCCAGTGGACTCGAGAAAGCTCTTGTTTACGTGGAAGACCGGGGCCTCCGTGAATTACTGAATATTCGCTACAAAGACTTCTACCTCAAGTTTGGGAATCTCAGCCCGGGATCGGGTCTGGCTCCAGGCATCCGTTACTACAAATCCGGATCAGGTCTGTCACTCGAATCGTCGGCCGCTTATTCCTTTGCCGGCTACCGGTTGGTCGACCTGCAATTTGGCCGCTTCGACAAGATAGCTCCCCATGTTTTCTTAGGCCCGGCCGATTTTGGAACTCCTTTCAAATTTGGGGAAGAGCGACGCCCCGGACAAGTCAAGTCCTTCCTCTATACGGATCTGCGCTACCGTCATTTCCCACGGGAACGCTTCTACGGTATCGGCCCGAACTCAGAAGAGAAACGAACAGATTTCTTGCTGGAGGATGTTTCCTACGATGCGGTGGCAGGCTATCAGTTTACTCACTGGCTAGCAGTCACAGTCCGCTTCGGCTACCTCCAGGTCAACACCGATCCCGGCACGGACGACCGCTTTCCCGATACTCACAGCTTGTTTACCGACTCTACTGCCCCGGGATTGGCACGCCAGCCCGATTTTCTTCACCTGGACTCAGCCATCTATTTGGATTACCGAGATACACCGGGGAATGCCCACCAAGGCGGGTTAGTGGGGATCTCCTTTTCCCGATTTGACGATCGTGGGGGGAGGGATTTCGAATTCAACCGATTTTCTGCCGACGTCCGTCACTACCTGCCCCTGGGCTCGAAGCAGCGGATTCTCGCGCTGCGCTTTTTTACATCCCTGGACGACGCCGATCCGGGAAGCCGCGTTCCCTTTTACTTGCAAAACACTGTGGGAGGAAACGAGACGCTGCGGGGTTTTTCCGAATTTAGATTTCGCGACAGCCGCTTGATATATCTTTCCGCCGAGTACCGCTGGGAAGCCGCGCCAGCCCTTGAATTTGCAGTGTTCTACGATGCCGGAAAGGTTTTCCCGGAGAGCGAAGATTTCGATTTCAAGCATCTGGAAAAAAGTATTGGTGCTGGAGTCAGATTCAAGACAGCGAAGTCGGTTTTTCTGAGGTTGGACGTGGGCCGAAGCGATGAGGGAACCCGAATCCACTTCCGCTTTGGACCCTCGTTCTAGAAGTGGAGTACAAAAGATGATGAAACATCCGACTATCTGTTCTGTAATGATCCTGGGACTCGCACTTTTGACCGGTCTCTCGTACTCTCAGACGACTCGGAAATTCAGGTCAGACGATCCCCTCGTGGCCGATCCTGACCGGCTGCCCATTCCAAAGCCTGAACCCGTCGACTTAAGCCAGATCTACGACTTCCTGGAAAATACCTTCGCACATCGTGCCAAAAAGGACCAGGAAATCGTAGCAGCCGAGAACGTCAATACACTGGGAGAAGTGCCCGATTCCAGTTGGTTCACCAATCGTATGGGCCGGCAGGTAATGACACTGGAGGAACTGGTCCGTGGGCCCGATCAAGTGGATGGTCCGGACCGGTCCGGGCCTTGGCTGATTCTTGGTGTGAAATCTGAGGGAATCACGCCCGGCTTTACCATCCGCGACGTGAGAGACGACATCTACTTCATCAAATTCGACCCTGTCAAGCATCCTCAACTGACCACCTCAACCGAGGTTATTGCCACCAAGTTCTTCTACGCTTTTGGCTACAACGTCCCGGAGAACTACCTGAGTTTTATTCGACGCCAAGACTTAGTCATCTCACCCGATGAAGGCCATTGTGGCCCAGGCTGTGAGATTAAACGGCACCAGCATCGGAGAGCCACATTCGTTGATGAAGAGGGAAAGGATAGACCGGTTACGCATGCGGATATTGACAACATATTCCAAAAAGTTTTCCAAGGGACCGACGGAAGAACTCCGGTGATCGCCAGCCGTAGACTCTTTGGTGCTCCTTTGGGCCATTTTAAGTATTACGGGACTCGCAGTGACGATCCCAACGATATCTTCCCTCACGAAAATCGCCGCGAACTCAGGGGGCTGCGGGTGTTTTCCGCCTGGCTGAACCACGACGACAGCCGCAGCATCAACTCCCTGGATATGTATGTGGGCGAACCGGGAAAGGGTTATGTAAAACATCACCTGCTCGATTTCGGCTCCTGTCTGGGGAGTGGAAGCATCAAGGTACAAAGCCGGCGAGCGGGCAACGAATACATGATCGAATGGGGACCCACCCTCAAGTCCGCCCTCACGCTGGGAATTTGGGACCGTCCCTGGCGGCACGTCAAATATCCGGAATATCCCGCAGTCGGACGCTTTGAGGGGGATTTTTTCCAGCCCCACCTTTGGAGGCCGGAATATCCGAATCCCGCATTTGAACGGATGCAGATGGAGGACGCCTTCTGGGCGGCGCGAATTGTCATGCAGTTTAGCGACAAGATGATCCGAGCTGTGGTCCGAACCGGTCAGATCGTAGATGCCGGGGCTGAGCAGTATGTGGCGAGAACGCTCATTAAAAGACGCGACAAAATCGTTCACTACTACCTCGCCCAGATCAATCCGCTTGACGACTTTCAATTGACCGGTGTGAAAGGCGCCTCCCTGAGATTAGAATTCGAGAATCTGGGACTTAAAGCCGGTCTTGCTGCCGCCGGCACTTACGAGTATCAGTGGTTCCGTTTCGACAATGAGTTACATTCGCTGGAGTCTCTGGGCGAGGTAAGTTCTTTAAAACAGCCTTCTTTTCCCGTCCCGAACGATCAGGCTGCTTACCTGATGGTCCGGATCCGTACTTTGAGTCCGGAGCAGCCGGAATGGAAAAAGAAGGTTGAAGTTTTCATTCGGAACAATTCACAAAGACCCACGGTTGTAGGCATCGAAAGAGAGTCATAAGTGCCGGCCCCTATTTAGGAGTCGCGATAAGCTGATCGGGTCGACGAGATTACTCAGTAAAAACCGTGGGGCCGAGGATCGATCCTCACATGCTCCAAACCCATAGGCTGGAAAAGCTCATCCGTCTTCTAGGGCATGCATTCGCTATAACACTGCGAGTAGGATGACACGGAATACCGTCAAGAAACGACAGCGGATTCGGTGGGACTTGCTTCGTCCCGCTCGTCCCCTGGCAATGATCCTGAGCCTGGCCTTCATCTCGGCGCCGGCCATCGGACAGGAAAAGCCTCCGGCTTCTCCTCCCGAAGAAGAGCAGAAGACAGTGGCATCCACCACCGAGCCTATCAAGAAGCCTCAGAGCCGGCACGAGCACTGGCGTCGGCAACGGCTTGGGAAAATGGGACGGCTCGAGCCTTATCAGCCCGGGTTCGTGGAGCGCAACCTGGTGATGATGGAGAAATCTGAGCGCCCTGGCTTCATGGATTTGAACTTTTGGGGCTTCTACCCCCGGATACAGATTATCAGTCGGGGGTCGGGGCTTGGCTTCGGAACCCGTTTCTGGAAGCCTGACATCAAAGGGGGACGGCTGGACGTTCACGGCTCAGCCTTTTACTCCACCAGGGGCTACGAGTTTTACGACCTTCAGATCGGCAAGATTCCCCATCGGGGCAAGCAGCTCCCCTTACGCTCCTGGAAGGGAGATGACGTCTACGAGCTGGGGGATATCGACCGTTCCGCGTTTTCTCGCTTCAAGCTCTACGCATCGTTTCGCTACCGCCATCTACCACAGGAAGATTTCTTCGGCCTGGGCCCGCAGGCCCGTCTCCAGGATCACAGTTCGTTCCTTCTTCAAGACGCGTCTTACGAGATCGTGGCCGGGTACCAGTTCAGCCCCTCGATGGCCTTGACGCTGAGCGGCGGCTTGCTTCAGTTCTCAATCGGACGGGGCGAGAACGAGGACATCCCGACCACCCAGGAGCTGTTCGACGAGCCCACTGCCCCGGGGCTCACCCGGCAACCGGACTTCACGCATTTCACCTCGCAGCTCCTGTTCGACTTTCGCGACGAGCCCGGCAACCCCCACCGGGGGGCCATGTTCGCGGTTGCATTCTCGCGCTTCGACGACCGTGGCAGCGAGGAGTTTCACTTCCACCGTTTCGCCTTCGATGCGAGAGGCTTCCTTCCCCTGGGCTCGCACCAGCGCGTTCTGGCCCTGCGGGCACTGACCATCGTGGACGAAGCGGCTTCGGGAAACCGTGTTCCCTTTTATTTGCAGGAGTCTCTGGGAGGAAGCCACACGTTTCGTGGTTTCGACAGCTTCCGTTTTCGCGGTGAGAAGGTCATCCTCTTTCAAGCGGAGTACCGCTGGGAGGCCGCCCCGGCGCTGGAGTTGGTCCTCTTTAGTGATGCGGGCACGGTGGCCGACGCTGGGTCCCGCCTAGAGCTCAGTAACCTCGAGGCCGACTATGGTTTCGGCTTCCGGCTCAAGACCTTCCGCTCCACCTTTTTCCGATTGGACCTCGCTCGGAGCCGTGAGATCACGCGAACCCTAATCCGGTTCTCTACCTCATTCTAGGAATGTAGATGAAAATCAGCAGACATCAAATCTTCCTCTTCGGCTTCTTCGTTTTGTTACCCACAGCGGCGGCCCCGGCCCAGAAGTTTTTTCCCGACGACCCGATCACCGAGGATCCTGACAACCTCTCGATTAAAAAGCCCGCGGAGCTGGAGCTGAGCACGACGTTCGATATCCTAGCAGTTTGTCGGACTTAAGACCTCGGTTTCTAGTAACTTGTTGATATAGATACACTTAAGTTTTCAGGCCCAAAAGTGTCGTTGTTGAAAACAAAGGACTTACGGGGAAAGTCCGACAGGCTCCTAGAGCACACCTTTTTCCATCGGCCGGAGGACCCCATCCCCAGGGCCATGAACGTCAACACCTTGGGTGAGGTACCCGATTCCAGCTGGTTCACCAACCGGATCGGGGTCCGTCCCATGTCCCTCGAAGAGCTGATTCGTGGTCCCAGCAAAACCGGCGGTCCCGATATCTCCCAGCCATTGACCATCATTGCTGGTAAGTCGGTTGGAATCACGCCGGGCTTTACGCTGCAAGACAGTCGCGGCGACACTTACTTTATCAAGTTCGACCCTAGGGCTCATCCCAATCTGTCCACATCTGCCGACGTCATAGTTACCAAGTTCTTGTACGCCTTTGGCTACAACGTGCCCGAGAATTATGTTGCCTACCTTCAGCCGGCCTACCTCCGGATCGGTCCCGCGACCCAGGTCACCGTGGAGGGTGGGAAGAAGGTACCGATGACCCGAGAGTACCTGGAGGAGATCCTCAGCAGCACCTCCCGCCTTCCTAATGGGAGTATCCGGGCGGTGGCGAGCCGACAGCTCAGGGGCGAGCCGATCGGGCCTTTCAAGTTCCAGGGAACTCGCGGCGATGACGCCAACGACATCTTTCCCCACGAGCACCGGCGAGAGCTCCGCGGGTACCGTGTCTTTTGTGCCTGGCTCAACCACGACGATTCCAGAAGTCTGAACACTCTTGATACCTATGTCAGCGACGGGGACCGCAGCTATGTCAAGCACCATCTCATCGATTTTTCCTCCACTCTGGGAAGTGGCTCCAACCCCCAACGGCAGATCGCGCCCCAAAACCTACGGGCCGGCAACGAGTACATCGTCGAGTTCAAGCCCCTGTTGAAAACCGCCGTGTGGCTGGGAATCTGGGAGCGACCCTGGCGTCAGGCGAATTACCCCTACCCTCAATTCGCCGAGATCGGAAGGCTGGAGGCCGACTTCTTCGAGCCACACGACTGGAAGCCGGAGTACCCTAACCCCGCCTTCGACAGAATGCTTCCCGAGGACGCCTTGTGGGCGGCCAAGATCGTCGCCCAATTTTCCAACGAGGCAATACGAGCCCTTGTCCACCTTGGAGAGTACTCGGACTCCAAGGCGGAAAAATACCTTGCCGACACGCTCATCACGCGCCGGGACAAGGTCGTTCGGTATTACTTCCGGCAGCTGAACCCACTGGACCGGTTCCGGGTGGTTGGCTCGACTCTCGAGTTTAAGAATCTCGGCCAGGAGATCGGGTTGGCAACGCCCGAGGCTTACGAATACGAGTGGTTTGTCTTTGACAACGACTCTGAAGAGCTCACGCCCCTGAAGGAGAGGGGTGAAACCAAACAACCGAGCCTCAATCTCCCTGAAAGCCGGGCGGACTACCTGATGGTCCGGATCCGAACCAGAAGTCGGCTGCAGCCTCTCTGGAAAAAGAGCGTCGAGGTTTACCTGCACACCGCCGATG
>JALLOM010000192.1 GCA_027717865.1 Acidobacteria bacterium AH-259-O06
CTTCTCCACTGGGAAGCTGAAGTACATTGACCCGGAAGCCCTGCTCCAAGAAAAGATCAATCGAGCGCATGGCGGCTGCCGTTCCGGCCGAATCGGGGTCGTAATTAATGACCACGTTGCGAGTGTAACGACCGAGAACTCTCACCTGATTCTCGGTCAGGCTAGTACCCAGAGAAGCAGCAAGGTTGCGAATTTTGAACTGAAAAGGGACGACACAGTCAAAGTAGCCCTCCACCAAGATGGCGAAGTCTCGACGTCGAATCTCATCCCGGGTGACCTCCAGCGGAAAGAGATTGTTGCCCTTTCGATAGAGTGTCGTTTCTGGAGAGTTCAGATACTTGGGGAGGCCTTCCCTTAAGATCCTGCCTCCAAAGGCAATGGGTCTCCCTGAAAGATCGCGGATTGGAAACATAATGCGATTGCGAAATTTGTCGTAGTACCGACCGGAATCTCCCTCTTTCACTAAGCCACACGTCAGAGCCTCCTCGACCGTAAAGCCTTGTTTTCTAAGTTCGTCCAAAAGCCGTTGTCCTGAAGGGGCATAACCAATGGAGAACTGCTTTAACGTCTCAGCGCTAATCTGGCGATCTCTCAGATAGGCCAGTGCTTCATCATTGCTACTTAAACACTGGCAAAAAAACTGAGTGGCAATCTCCATGATCCCCAAGAGCCGTTGGCGGTGTTCACTCTTGACCTCGGCCTTTTTTGAGGACCTTGGGATTGGAATGCCATGCCGCTCAGCCAGATGCTCGACCGACTCAGGGAACGTCAGATTTTCCATCAGCATAATGAACTTGAAAACATCTCCTCCCACTCCACAACCGAAGCACTTGAAGATTCGCTTAGTCTCGCTGACCAGAAAAGAAGGAGTTTTCTCGTGATGAACTGGACACAGTGCGGCGTAATCTTTCCCTTTCTTTTTCAGACGAACGTATCCACTCACCAGATCTACAATGCTAATACTGTTTCGAACTTGATCAATGAATGCGTCGTCGAATCTCATTCGCTACTGTGATTCACTCTCGAAGGGCTACGACTGTCGCCCCTCCCTTCACTCGATGCTCTTCGACATGCGGGTGGTCCTGCAGGAAATTGGCCAATGCCGCTCTCAGCTTTCCCGTGCCGAAGCCGTGAATAATTCGCACTTCTCGATGGTTCGAAAGGAAGGCGCGATCCAAAAACTTGTCTGCCTTTGTCAAAGCCTCCTCCACCGTGAAGCCGATCAGGTTTAACTCCCTTTCTTCTTCCTCCACGACGTTCAGGGTCACGTTTGCAGGCAATTTGCGGGAAGGCTTTTCTTGCTTAATTCTTTCTAAATAGTCGAGTGGTGTGGCAATCTTCTTTCCTTCTATCTCCATAATGGCTTGGCCAGTCTTCAAATCCACCACCTTACCAGGTTTTCGAAATAAAGAATGGTAAACCCAGTCACCCTTAGAGATCTCGCCAGCGCCGCTGCCGCTGGATTGGGCTTGGGAATTCATTCTGCGCCGGAATACCTCTTTGAGCAGGGCTTCTTTTCGTTTCATTTCCTGGCGGCTTCGAGCCGCCTCAAAACGATCTTTGATCGATTTGATAAATTGCTGAGTTTCGGTCCTGAAATCGGAAGCCCACTTTTCGATCATTTTCTCGACAGCTTGCTGCCGCTCTTGTTCCTTCCGCTCAAACTGCACTTCTAGGTCTTTTTCTCTTTCCTTTATTGTCTCAATTTCAACAGTTAGCTCTTGGCGCCTCTGAGCCAGCAATTCGAGTTCCTCGCGTAGGCGTTCCAGATAACGCTCGGCCTGGAGGTCCTCTTCAGTGAGTACACTGCGCGCCCGATCGATGATGGCTTTTGACAATCCCAGCTGGTCAGCAATTTCAAGAGCGCTGCTGTCGCCTGCTATTCCCAATTGAAGCCGGTAAGTAGGACGCAGAGACTTGGGATCCAGCTTGACGCTGGCATTTTCCACCCCTGAAGCGGTGGAGGCAAACGCCTTAATAGCCTGGTGATGAGTGGTTGCCACGACCATTGCTTGGCTCTGGCGAAAGAAATCGATGACAGCGATGCCCAGTACCGACCCATACACCGGGTCAGTTCCTGTTCCGAGTTCATCCAGCAGAATCAGGCTGGAGAGATCGAGGACTTCCATTATCTTTTTCATTCTCAAGATATGCGCGGAAAATGTACTGAGCTGCTGGGAGACTGACTGGTGATCTCCGATGTCGGCCAGAATCTGGTGGAAAAAGGGAAGCTCTGCATCCTGGGCACAAACTGGAAGGCCCGATTGAGCCATCACAGACAGCAGGCCGATCGTCTTGAGGGCGACCGTTTTGCCTCCTGCATTGGGCCCACTGATCAGGAGTGCATTTTGATGGGAATCGAGCTGCACAGAAATCGGAACGACTTGCTCCTTTCCCAGACGATCAAGCAGTAGGGGGTGTTTCGCATCTTGAAGCTTGAGAACATTCTTTTTATTGAAACGAGGGATCACACAGTCATAGCGTAGAGAAAAGTCTGCGCAGGCAAATAGTGCATCCATTCGTGCCAGCTTCTTGACAAGCTCCTCACATTCATTTCGATGGCTCCTGAGAAGGTTACTGAGTCTTCTTAAGATCTTCTGCAGAATCTCGTCTTCGCGTTTCTGACATTGCAGGCACTTGTTGTTCACAGGAACCACGGTAAAAGGCTCCACGAACAATGTCGCACCGGAGGAACTCGTTGCGTGGACCACGCCAGGTATCTCACGTTGGTGTTCCACCTTGACGGGGATCACATAACGCCCATTGCGAAGGGTGATGTATGGCTGCGGGATCAAGAACTTGGCCCGTGGACCAGTGAAGTACCCACCCAGGTGTTCCTGGGCCTTTTCACGAAAGCGCGACTGCTTTCGACGCACCGAGGCCAGTTCGGGATCCGCCTTGTCGCGCACCTCCCCGGAGGGATCAATGACTCGTTCAATTTCTCTGATGAGTCCATCAACAACAGGAAACAATTCTAGTTCATGAGCCAGCAGGGGCCACTGCTGAACTCGAATTGTTTTTGCAAGGTGCTTCCCAAGCTTCAGGACTTTCAGAAGAACCAGAAAGTCAACTGCTTTCAATATCCTTCCCTGGATACTCAAATCAGTCAAAATCGGCCGCGGATCTTCGAAACCATGGAAAGCAGCACGCCCTTGCTCAAGCACATAACGGCAGCTCTCTTCGACCAGAGCCAGTTTTTCTTCAACATTGCGACGATTCTTTGAGGGCGCTAGGCGGGCGATCTCAGACTTGCCCAAGGGGCTCTGAGCCAGATTTTCAACGAGTTTGAGAACTCTCGGAAAATCGAGCAGCGAAAGGGTTTCTTGATCCATGGGCTCAACTGACAGCTGACAACTGACAGTTGTTAGCTTCTTCTGTGTTACCTCCGCCGATTGATCAAGCTGGCGATGTAGCCGGCACCAAAACCATTGTCGATATTGACTACCGCCACATTCGCCGAGCAGCTGTTGAGCATACCCAGCAAAGCCGCCAAGCCTCCGAAGGAGGCCCCATAGCCCACACTGGTTGGAACGGCGATGATGGGAAGATCGACCAGTCCTCCCACCACGCTGGGAAGAGCGCCTTCCATGCCCGCCACCACGATAGCTACGTTGCAAGATTTCAGGAGCGCTCTTTGACTGAGGATCCTGTGCAATCCGGCCACGCCCACATCGTAGCAGCTACTGACTTGGTTTCCCATGAACTGGGCCGTCACGACTGCTTCCTCGGCTACGGGAATGTCCGCGGTGCCGGCGCTAAAAACGCCGATCTTACCCGGTCCCCCTTGCAAAGGCTCACGGACAACGGTCAGCGCCTGGCAATTGGAATGGTACTGGCAGCATTCATAGCGAGAGCCCAATTCCTGGAAAACCTTTTGATCTGCAGAGGTGATTAGCAGGTTCGGATTTTTACTGAGCAGAGCCTCAGCAATTTCTAGGATTTGCTCACAGGTCTTTCCTCTCCCGAAGATGACTTCGGGAAAGCCGTGACGCAGGCCGCGATGGTGGTCAACCTTCGCAAATTCAAGGTCTTCGTAGGGAAGATCGTGGAGCAGTGTAATGACCTGCTCTTCAGCAATCTTCCCTTCTTTGAAATCTTTGAGCACCTTTTTCAGGCGTTCTGGGATCATTGGTGCTCTTGGGCACGGCGCTGCTCTTCGAGAACCGCTCGCCGACTGAGTCTGATCTTGTTTTGGTCGTCAATGTTGAGCACTTTGACCAATATCTTGTCTCCAAGCCGGACCTCACTTCGGATGTCGCGAATGCGATGATCTGCAATTTCGGAAATATGCAGCAACCCTTCCGTACCAGGCAGAATCTCCACAAAGGCTCCAAACTCTACCACCTTTTTAACCTTACCCAGATAGATCTTGCCGATCTCAGCAGTGGCGGCAATTTGTTCGATCAACTCAATTGCCTTCTCGGCGGCCTGACCTTCGTTAGAAGCGATCTTGACCACTCCGTCATCTTCGATATCGATCTTCACGCCCGTCTCTTCGATGATACTGCGAATAACCTTTCCACCGGGCCCAATGACTTCACCAATTTTAGACACCGGTATGTGAATAGTCGTGATTCGAGGGGCAAAGCTGGAGATGGTAGGACGAGGTTCGGAGATAGTCTCTGCCATCTTGGATAGGATGTGCAAACGGCCCTCCTTGGCCTGCTGCAATGCCTCCCATATAATTTCTCTTGTGACACCTCCGATCTTGATGTCCATTTGCAGGGCGGTGATCCCGTTGGCACTGCCGGCCACTTTAAAGTCCATGTCCCCGTAATGATCCTCCAAACCGGCGATGTCAGAGAGAATGACGTAATCGTCGCCTTCTTTGACAAGTCCCATGGCGACCCCGGCTATCGGGGTATGGATGGGGACCCCTGCATCCTGAAGTGCCATCACGCCACCACACACGGTGGCCATAGAAGAAGATCCATTCGACTCGAGAATATCAGAAACCACCCGAATCGTATAAGGAAAGCTCGATTCCTCAGGCAGAATCGGTGAGATAGCTCGTTCTGCCAGGACTCCATGACCGATTTCCCGCCGGCGAGGTCCCCGCAAAAAGGCTACTTCGCCTACGCTGAAAGGCGGAAAGTTGAAATGGAGCATAAACGCCTTGGAAGATTCGCCAGTGATATCATCTAGGCGCTGTACATCTTGACCCGTTCCCAGCGTGACCGTCACCAGCGCCTGGGTTTCGCCTCGGGTAAAAAGGGCCGACCCATGCGTACGAGGAAGGAGGGAAACTTCAGTTCCAATGGATCGAATCTCGTTAAAGGCTCGTCCATCGGGACGCTTCCCTTCTTCCAGCAGTTCACGACGGAAGATTTTTTCCTTCAGCCGGTCAAAAACGGGACCAGCCTGAGCGTGTTTCTCCTCATCTTCCTCCGGAAACATCTGAATAATTTCTTCCCGGCAGGCCTTCATCTTCAGTTCGCTTGCCAGTTTGCCCGGGGTACGGAGCGCATCGAGAATCTTTTCCGTCCCCTTTTCCTCGACCAGTCGCTCCACCTCAGGATCAAAGCTCAGCGCGTCCACCGTTCGCTTGGTAATGTTTAAGCGCTCGGCCAATTCTTTGATCTTGTTAATAATCTGACGGATAGCCTCATGTCCAAACTCAAGTGCCTCAACTATTTTTTCTTCTTCGACTTCTCGGCCACTCGCTTCCACCATCACAATTGCTTCTTCTGTCCCCACAACAACCATATTGAGAGTGCTTGGATCTGACTGTGGAAATGCTGGATTGAGAATGAACTCCTCGTCGATCAAGCCCACTCGCACAGCGCCAATCGGGTGGTGAAAGGGTATGTCCGAAAGGTACAATGCAGCCGAGGCTCCGTTGATTGCGATGACGTCCGGATTCATCTCGGGCTCAGCAGACAGAACCATTGCGATCACTTGTGTTTCACAGCGGTAGTGCTGCGGAAACAGAGGACGCAAAGGACGGTCGATCAAACGGCTGGTCAGTATCTCCTTCTCGGTTGGTCTTCCTTCACGTTTAAAAAAACCTCCCGGTATCTTTCCAGCCGCGTACGTATATTCTCGATAGTCACAGGTCAGTGGAATGAAATCAATTTTCTCTTTGGGGCTTTTCTCCGAGCATGCGGTCACCAAGACAGCCGTGTCACCGTAGCGCATCAATGCCGCACCATCAGCCTGTTTTGCGACTTTTCCCATCTCAATGGAGAGCTCCCGCTCACCCAGAGACAGGCTCACTTTCTCACTCATCTAATTCGCTCCCTCCAGTAATGATATCAGTGTAATCTCCCACGATTGCGGGGTTAACATATTTGCGGAGAAGAAGATAGCCAAAGTCTAACATTTCAAAAGAGGATCACGTTGGCAGAGGGGACGAGAATTTGCCGTTAGCAGCAGGGCCTGTTTTTGTTCCCGTGTTCAATCCTATTTGCGGATTCCCAACCGCTCGATCAATTCCTTATAACGGTTGAAATCGCTCCTTTTCAGATAGTCCAATAGACGTCTACGCTGCCCTACCAGCTTTAGCAAGCCGCGGCGAGTGTGATGATCCTTTCGATGGGTTTTCAAGTGTTCCGTCAGGTAGTTTATTCGCTCCGTCAGAATGGCGACCTGTACTTCCGGTGAACCCGTATCTTTGTGGTGCGCTTGGTAGCTTGAGATGATTTCGCTCTTCTGCTCTTTGGTTAAAACCATCGCTGTTCTTCATCCAACTGCAAGAGAAA
>JALLOM010000193.1 GCA_027717865.1 Acidobacteria bacterium AH-259-O06
GGGGGAAGACGCGCCGCAGGGCTTCGCTGTAGATGCGTTGCTGCTGAGCGTAGGCTTCTGGAACAGGATCTTTTACAGCCGTGGTTTTGTAATCGATGGCCCGGATGACATCCTCTTCCTTTAGAACCAGATCGATCACTCCGTTCCAGGCTTGATCCTCGTGAACGAGATATACGGGAACTTCACGTCCCAGAATTTGGGCTGCTTCCACTCGTTCCCGATAGGGCTTTCCGAAAGCATCTGCCAGGTACCCGCAATAGAACTGAGAAAGTAGAGTCTCGGCCATTTCCACGGCCCTCGGATTTGGACCCAGCTCAGGAATCTCAAAGGACAAAGCCGAGAGCTTTTCCGGTCCAAAGGCGCTATCCAGAAGATAGCGCTCGAGATAAGCGTGGACCAGGCGGCCGACCAGCAAACGGGTCTGGTCGTCTCGTCCCGGGCGGTAGTGATGATCTTCAAAGACCTCCCTTTCTTCCCGGTGCTCCGGGTCCGAGGGCCGGCGAAGGAGTGACAGACCCGGCGCTTTGAAGTCAGAATAGCGTTTCTCCCACAGCTTCTTGTACTGATCTGCACGCCAGTTCACCTTAGGAGAAGTTACTTCCGAGTGTTCGGCTTCCCGACCGGGACGACGAACAAACCTCAGAGTACCGTCACAAATATCGGCCTTTTCTACCCCACCGCCCGAGATTGCCTTTTTGGCACTGTCGATAAAAGCGTCGATTTTCTCTGAGAAACGACAGCCCTTCGAAGCAGAACACAGCAGAACCATGCGATCGCGGGCGCGGGTGGCGGCCACATAAGCCAGGCGTTTGGCCTCGGCCTTGGCGCCTTCTCGCTCGTGCTGCAAAGCCCTGCCCCAAGCGGGAGAACAGACCCTTAAGGGTCCCCATTGCAGTGCAAAACCACGCAGCTTCTGGCCTTCTTGGCTGGTCAAGTCAATAATTTCAGTCCGCTTTTTTCTTCCCCTTGGCCCGGTCAACTCGAGCAGGATTGAAGTCCACCCGTAGACAATGGCAAAGCGCCCCTCAAGCCCTTTGGCCTTATGAATGGTCATCACCCGAACCGCATTGACGCTCTCGTCGGCGACCGTGATATCTTCCCCGGGATCGACATCCCACCGGTCGGTTTCGGCGGCCCGCCGGCGCTGTTTCAGAAGCCATACCAACGGGGGTATCACCGTCATCTCCATCTCCTGTTGGAAAGTCTCAAGGACGCGATCGATTCGCACGATGGGTCGGCCTTCCCGATCCCCAGGTTCACTGTAGAGGGCCGTGGGAATAAAGGCTCGAACTTCCCGGAGCCAATCGCAAAGCGTTCTCCTCAGACGTTCCGCGGCGAGCTGGCGGAGATTTTCAATCCGCTTGTAAACCTCTTCGGGGAGAAAGTCGGGAAGAATCTCCTTGGAGTGAAATAATCGTTTAGGAGGGATCTCCTTCAGCAAAGCGTGAATGTCCGGATCCGAGAGACAGACGAGCGGACTTCGCAGCACGGCGGCTGCAGCCAGTTCATCTAAAGGATGAAGAAGAGCGATCAGCAGGTTCAGTACATCCAGGACTTCGGGACGGCGATAGAACGTCTTGGCTCCACTACTAACGGCAGGAATTCCCGCACTCTGGAGAACGGGCACCAGAGCGTCAACCTCCCCTGCGTCTCTGACAAGAACCAGGATGTCCTTGTAGGGGGCAACTTCCGAATCCGAGTGCCGGACATACTCCTGGATGATTCGCAGGGTCTCGGCGGCAGCGTAGTTTCTGGCCCTGTCGGCAGTGAAGCTCTCTCCATTGCCGTCCGACTCAATCAGAATCCATTCAGGCGGGAGTGCCTCGTCTGATCGAATGGGAACCAGCGCGTCAGTTTCGTCTGTCAAATTCAGCTCTCTTTCGAAGAAGTGATTCACAAACTGAGTCACCTGCCTCACACTTCGAAAACTCGTTTTCAAATGGAAGTCACTGCGCTTGAGCCGGCATCCCGTATAGCTTTCATATTGCTGGTGAAAATCGACGATGTTAGGAACATCGACCCCTCTAAAGCGGTATATTGACTGTTTCGTGTCACCCACAAAAAACCCAAGAACCTCATGTTCAAACTCGGAATCCCGCTTCAGCAGAGCTCTGAGAAGCCGCAGCTGGTTGGGATCCGTATCCTGGAACTCATCAACCAAAACAGCTCGAAGTCTTCGCTGCTCGGCCTGGCGAATTTGGGGATGATTCTCAAGAAGTTCGACAGCCAGGCAAATCATCTCGTCGAAAGTAATCAAACCCAGCTCCTGAATGGCGGCTCCATCGGCCCAGGTGGCGAAGCGGCGCAGGAAGTTTGTCCAGACCTTCCAAGCCTGGCCGAACTCTTTGGCCACGCAGATGCGAGCCGCAGGAATGTAGAAATTGGTCCACGATTGAAAGTACCGACAATGGTGTACTGGGAGTGCACTGATCGCCGAACGGATGGTCTCCGTCGTACTGCGATCCAGGAAAAAGTAATTTCTGACCTGCTGGATGAAGACACACAACTCGCTCCAGGCCCCCTCTTCATCACATGCAATACGGTCGAGGATGCCGTTAAGCTGGTCGCGTTTCTCCTCGATTTTGGAGCCGCCCCCCTCTGCCAGGGCCCGTGCCAACGCGGAAGCCGCATCGAGCAGTTGTCGGATCTCCATCTGGTTCTCCAAGGGAAGAGCCTCAGCTTCCTCGGGAATCCAGCGAAACTCATAACTCTGCTTCAGCCAATGCCGTATTTGAGCAAGCGAGACCACCTGGAGGAGCTTGGCCAGTTGATCCTGAAGTTCAGTATCAGTCAAGACTTCTCGCTGCCACCACCGTTCCACCACCTGGTCCTCCACTCCGACGAGATCGTCTTCATCCTCTTTGGCAAAGCGGGCCGTCGGTGGGATCCCTGCCTGAAGGGGGTGACGGCGAAGGATTGAAGCGGCCAGGCTGTGTATGGTGGAAATTTGCAGCTCGGCCGCCAGTTCGGCCAGGGCTTGCGCTCCGGCGCGAAGGCGCTTAAAGGAGTCCTCCAAATCTACTTGAGTCAAAAGCGGCATCTCTCGGTGCACGCTCCCAGGCCATAGATTCTTCAATACCGCTTGAACGATCTCCTGAAACAGGGGATCTTTCAGCTGGTTTTGCGGCTCATCGTAGTTGGGTTCGAGATCTGAAAGAGTCTGTGCCGAAGCTACTCTGTCCAAGTAGCGGTAGAGCCGAGTCTGCATTTCCGCAGCCGCCTTGCGCGTAAAGGTGGTCATCACGAGAGAACGGATGACGGCCCGCGCCGCCTGCATGCGCTCAAGGCGCGACGAAGCATTGTAGAGGGAGCGAATCGCCGGTAGGAACTCGTCCACTGAGCCATCTTGTGGAGAAAGAAAAGGAGCATTCAACAGCAGATAAAGTGCCCGCAGAATTAAGGTATGTGTTTTCCCGGTCCCGGCACTCGCCCACACAAAGGCATGGTGACGGGTTGTGATGGCCTCTTTGCGTACCCGAGAGTCGGGAAGAGTCATCCTTGTCCCCTCACTCATTTCTCCACCTTTTCTCGGCTGGACCCACGCATCGTCTCCAGGCGCCGGGAGAGCTGCTTTCTGGAAAACCTGAAATAGCGATAATTCGCACCCTCATCGAAGCGGCGGCAGAGAGAAATGTAATCGCAGAACTGACAGGGATTTGCCCTGTCGACCCCAAGCAGCTTCATTGTCTCCGTGGGAGTGGGCAGGTACATCCCTGCCCGCAATATTTCCCCTAAGGGCTTCAGGAACTCCTCAACTACAAGATGGCAATCCACAGGTTTTTCGCTGGGAGGAGAATCACCTAAAAATATGAAGGAAAAGCCCGCCTTCGGCGGGTTGGATTTGGCTTCACCGAAAAGCCAAGGGTAGAGAATTGGCTGGATGTGATATCCGAGAGAAACTTCGCGCTCCAGCTTGGAGTTTGGCGATTTTCCGCTCTTGTAATCGTAAATATGACGATCTGCATCCTTCTCGTCGATGCGGTCGATGCGCCCTGAGATCTGAAGCTGGTCAAGAGCCGGGAAAGGAACCCGTTTCTTGAACTCGAGCTCAATGGGAAGATCCCCACTACATGTTCCTTTCAACACTTCTTTAAAATAGCCCTTGACGGTCGCCGCAAGTTTCACCAGTGCCGCTTCACGGAACAGACGAGGGAGAATTCCTAACCGCCTTGGAAAGCAATCCGGCAATTCCCGGGCTGCTTGGTTCAGTTTTTGTGCGCTGTCACGAAGCATCTCTTCGGCGATTTCTCCCAATGTCACTCTCTGATTGAGGTAGGGCTCGATCAGGCGCTCTAAGAAGTGATGAACCAGCCCTCCCCAATCCAGTGGATTCATTTCCTCGGCAAATCCAAGTGGCATCAGCGGTTTCCATTTGACCAAGCGGTCAACATAGAAACGGTAAGGGCATTTAGCGAGCACCTCCAGATCTGTCACTTGAACTCGCTGCTCCCCCAGTTCGGGAGCCGGTAGGGCAGCTGAAGGGATATACCCGTTCCAGGTGAGTTCTTTCGCTCTCAATTTTGCTGCGCTGAAAAGGTAACTGTAAGGAATTTCTCCTGAAAACATTTGCGTGGTGTACGGCTGGATAAAGCCCAAAAAATCAGGAGGAAGAAACGAACCCGTATTCCGGTCGAGCTTTAACAGATATTCTCCCTGCTGCACAGGTCCACGCGGAATTCTGTTCCAAGTTTCTTGTGTCCCGTTAACCCGATCCCAACGCTGAATGTAGCGCTGCACCCAAGGAGTAGGAGCCACGCTTCGTCCCACATCGTCACTCTCTGGGATCACCCAATGAACGTATTCGGCTGAGGTATTGAGCAGGAAGAAGAGTATTGACATTTCGTCTGTCACATGAGACTTGATCGGTAACCGATGTCCCACGTCGCGTGCTTTCCTGACCAGACGCCTGCGTGAGGCATCTGAGAGAAGAGGATCTTCCCGGATGCGTGATGGCAAGGTTCCTGAGGCTAGACCGAGAAGAACCACGGCTCTTGAGGTTAGACCGCGAGCGCGCATCAGCGGCACAAAGAGAACTCCACGGCGATCCGGTGGATCGCTCTGGATCTGATCGCCGACAAGCTGGAGGAGGATTTCACGAAGCAGTGACTCTTTGATGGCAAGGTCTGGACGAAGAGATTGAGTGAACTCGAGCGCTTCCACGAAGCGGTCCAGGCGCTCCGGCTCTGGAAGCCATCTTTCTCGGATCCTGTTCAGGAAGTTCGCAGCCTCCTTTGGTGTGAAGCTCCGCTCTCTTCCACTGGAGTCCTTTGTCCCCCCAAAATCCAGAATATTCTCTACCAATGCTTTTTCTTCACTTGTGAAGTGGGGAAGATTCTTCTCTTCGACGTTCGGGTTTTTCGGGTCAAGGTCAAGAACAGAGTGCCAACTTGTACCACCCCAAAGGCCCATTTCGCGAACTTTGAATTCAAATTGATTGAGATCCACATTTCGCGCAGCGGGGACCTCAGGACAATCACGCAAATAGGCCAGAACCCACTCGGCAGGTGCCCGATCCTCCCAGATCCGGGCCAGCATCCGCAACGGATGATTTTCTGGAGTCAGTCTCACAGGGACATCAAGGATGAGAAAAGGGATGGCAAAGGCAGAAAAGATTTCCCGGATCGAATCCAAATAGGGTTCGGCGTCGGGTGCCACGACCATGATCTCCTCCGGCCGAATCGGATTCTCGCTGTGATCCATCCATTGACGCACTCGAACCGCTGCAGAGATAAGCTCTGCCCGGATTCCAGAGGCGCGCTGGAAGGTCAAGAAAGAAGGCTGATCGGAAATTTCTCCCTCGGGGAAGGTAGCAAGAAAAAAGCGGGTGGGCAAATTCAGGTCCGTTTCGGTCTGGACAGCGGCGAGAGCTGTGCCTAATCGAACTTTGAGGTCCTCCAGAACAGGCTGTCCGAAATAAAAGGCAGGATGGGGTGCGTTACCAACTTTAGCGAAAGGATAAAACAGTGTGAGGTTAATCCTCCTTCCCAAGGCGGCAACGACTTGGGCGTTGACATCGGTAAAGTCATAAAAACCATACACGGACATTTCTGGAGTCTGTCCTCTCTCGCAGGCGAGAGAGGTCATGAGAGCTTGCTCATCGACCTGCATGATCCATTCGGGGATCCTCTGATGCTGAAGCGGCTCCCAGCTCAACTTCCGCTCCTCCAACACCCGAATCCAGCGCACATAAAGTTGAAGAGTCTCACGTTCCAAAGGAGCCAAATCAGGCTCATCCGCCAGCTCCTCCAGAATCTCTTTCTCCTCCGGGCCAAAACCTCCATCTGCAAGATCCAGGAAAGTCGGGCGCAGCAGACGGTAACCGCTGGGCATACGCTGCAATCGTGCCAGAGGGGAGCTTAAAGGGAACTGCTCCACAAGTTGGAAGAGCAGAAGATCCAGAGCCGGCCCCCAGCGCTCACCGGGAATCAACCGGCTCATCCCAGTAAGGCGGCGGATGAGGCTCAGCAGCGGAACGATCCGCACCCCGGCGAAGACTGTCTCGCCTGCCCTTTGCCCCAGCTGTAGGCGCAGGTGATTGGCGGCTGTGGAAGTAGGAACCACCACCCACTTTGGCATCAGAGGATCTTGCCGGCAGGATTGGCGCAGACTACCTAATAATCGACCCAGCAGGACCGCAAATGACGGCACCAAGACCAAATTGCAGGCCATGTGCTCTTACTCCAAACAGTT